>JAAYBY010000109.1 GCA_012729935.1 Clostridiaceae bacterium
CACATACTGACCCGGGCGATCAAAGATATTATTCCCCGCTACCAGACCATGCGCGGGAAACACGTGCTGAGAAAAGCCGGTTGGGACACCCATGGCCTTCCGGTTGAGCTGGAAGTTGAACGGATGCTTGGCATCAACGGTAAGCAGGCAATTGAGTCATACGGAATCGAGCCGTTTATTCAAAAATGTCGTGAAAGTGTCTGGAAATACAAAGGCGAGTGGGAACAGATGTCTGACCGTGTCGGCTTCTGGGCGGATATGGAAAATCCGTACATCACCTATGAGAACGACTACATCGAATCTGAGTGGTGGGCTCTGAAAAAGATCTGGAGTCAGGATCTGCTTTATAAAGGCCATAAAATTGTACCCTACTGTCCGCGCTGCGGCACCTCGCTTTCCAGCCATGAAGTGGCGCAGGGTTATAAAGATATTAAAGAAACATCTGTCTTTGTTCGTTTCCCGGTTGTTGATGAACCGGATACCTACTTCGCAGCCTGGACGACGACGCCCTGGACGCTGCCGTCCAACACAGCCCTGTGCGTCAATCCCGATGAACAATATGTGCTGGCAGAAATCTGTGAAGAGACCGATGAAGGTCATCGCGAGGTTCGCTATTATATCGCCAGTTCGCTGGCTGAATCTGTTTTACAGCAGAAGCCGACGATCATTCGCCGCATGAAAGGGGAGGAACTGGCCGGAAAAACCTATGAGCCGCTGTTCCCCTATGCGAACGGGCGAATTGCATCCAGCGGCAAGAAAGCCCATTATGTCACAACGGCTGATTTTGTAACACTGACAGACGGTACCGGTATTGTTCACATCGCGCCGGCTTTTGGTGAAGATGATGCTCAGGTTGGACAGCAGTATGACCTGCCGTTTATCCAGCTCGTCCGCGAGGATGGCACGATGCCGGACGAGGTAACCGATTTTGCCGGTCAATTCTGTAAAGACGCTGATCCGGGACTGATTGAGAAACTTCGCCGTGACAGTCTGCTGATTCAGACGATGCCATACGAGCACAGCTATCCATTCTGCTGGCGGTGTGATACCGCTCTGATCTACTATGCCCGTGACTCCTGGTTTGTCAAAATGACAGCGGTGAGAGATCGTCTGCTGAAGAATAACGCTCAGGTGAACTGGATCCCGGAAACCATCCGCGACGGACGTTTCGGTAATTTTTTGGAGAATGTCATTGACTGGGGTATTTCGCGCGAACGCTACTGGGGAACACCCCTGCCGATCTGGGAGTGCAGCTGCGGTCATCGACACCTTGTCGGCAGCATCGCCGAACTGCAGGAACTTTCTGACGACTGCCCGGATGATATTGAACTGCACAAACCCTATATCGACCAGGTTCATCTGCGTTGCGAACAATGTGGCGGCAGGATGACGCGTGTCAGCGAGGTAATCGACTGCTGGTTTGATTCCGGATCGATGCCGTTTGCCCAGTGGCATTATCCATTTGAGAATAAAGAGAAATTTGAAACCCATTTTCCGGCGGATTTCATTTCTGAGGCTCTGGATCAGACGCGAGGCTGGTTCTATACATTAATGGCTCTTTCGACTGTATTGTTTGACGAAACGCCCTACCGCAATGTAATTGTACTTGGTTTGGTTCAGGACAAGAATGGTCAGAAGATGTCTAAGCATAAGGGCAATGTGGTCGATCCCTGGCAGGTTCTTGACAAGCAGGGCGCCGATGCTGTTCGTTGGTATTTTTATACGGCCAGCGCACCTTGGCTGCCTTCGCGATTCTCGGAAACAGCTGTAGCCGAAGCGCAGAGAAAATACATGGGGACACTGTGGAACACGTATGCCTTCTATGTCCTGTATGCACGGATCGACGGCTTTGACCCGACACAACACAGCCTGGATCATGCGTCTTTGTCAGAGATGGATCGCTGGGCGCTCAGCCGGCTGAACACCTTGGTTAAGCTGGTTTCAGACAAGTTAGATCAATATGACATAACGACATCAGCACGTGCCATACAGGCCTTCGTTGACGATCTGTCAAACTGGTATGTAAGGCGTAACCGCGAGCGTTTCTGGCAATCCGGCATGGGCCAGGATAAAATGAACGCCTATCTGACACTCTATACGATTCTTGAGACTGTATCGCGTTTAACAGCACCGTTTACACCCTTTATCGCGGATGCCATTTACCGGAATCTCGTACTCAGCCATCAGCCGGAGGCACCGGAAAGTGTTCATTTGTGTGATTTCCCTGTTGCTGATGACACCCTGATTGATCCGGAACTTGAGAAACAGATGAATGCCGTGCTGGAGATCGTGACGCTCGGTCGTGCCGCGCGTAATTCAGCCAGTCTGAAAAACCGGCAGCCACTGCAGACACTTTACCTGGTTTCGCCAGAAGTCGTACCGCAGGCATACCATGAGATTATTCTCGATGAGTTGAATATCAAGCGGATTGAAGTCATACAGAATGCTGACGAACTGGTCGACTACCATTTCAAACCACAGCTGCGCACGCTGGGGCCGCGTCTGGGGTCGCGGCTGCCGTTGATGGTCAAAGCACTCAAGGCCATCGATGGCCGACAGGCGATGCGTCAGCTTCAGGAAAACGATCAAATAGCCGTCGACTGTGGTGGAACAACAGAAATTCTGACACAGGATGATCTTCTGATCGAAACAGTTCAGCCGGAAGGTCTGGCATCGCAGCAAGACCACGGCTATACCGTTGCTGTCGATGTCCAACTGACACCGGAACTGATCGAGGAAGGATTTGTACGCGAGATTATCAGCAAGGTTCAGACCATGCGCAAAGAAAGCGGCTTTGAAGTAATGGACCGGATTGTCCTGCGCCATGCGGGTAATAAGCACATCGCAGGCGTCATGGATCGCCATGCCCGACAGATTGCAGAAGATGTGCTTGCCGTCCGCATCGAACAGGGAGAAGGTCCGAACAGCCGGAGCTGGGATCTCAACGGCGAGCAGACAACGCTGTCAGTGGAACGGGTTGAATAAACCGGTTGGATTCGCTTTGCGTGTCGTCTGGCATCAGACGGATGATCACGTTGGTGTGTTATAATCAGGTCTGAGGAGATCGGTACCAGATGCCTTTGTCCGGGATTCTGACAGGAGTGAATGAATGCCAATTTTGACTTTAAGCGGACTGCTATCGGGATTCAGTTTCGAGAATGTCCAGTATTATTTGTTGATGTTTCTGGTCCTCTGTGTGTCGCTTTCTATTCATGAAGCTGCACATGGATGGGTTGCCTGGAGACTGGGTGATGATACAGCTGCCCTGCAGGGCCGGTTAACGCTCAACCCGCTCAAACATTTGGATCCGATCGGCTCACTGGCTTTTTTAATTGCCGGCATCGGCTGGGCGCGGCCGGTACCGATCAATCCGGCACGCTTTGATCGCAAGCATTCGATTAAAAAAGGCATTATGCTGACCAGCCTTGCTGGTCCGGGATCTAATCTGATTCTATCAGCGATCGCGGCGTTTTTATTTTTTGTTGTCCTGACGATAACCGGTCTGGTACGTGTTCAGGCCGACCATTTTCTGATCAATATTCTGACCCAGCTCTTCTATCTGATGTATTTTTACAACATCATACTGGCTGTTTTCAATTTGCTGCCAATACCACCGCTGGATGGCTTTAAAATATTCGGCAGCCTGTTGCCCGATCAGATTTATTTTAAGCTGATGCGTGTTGAGCGCTATATCGGCCTTGTCTTTCTGGTGCTTGTTCTGTTTGGCAGAGGCATGCTCAGTCGTGTGCTTCAGACGATCAGAATGCCGTTTGACTGGTTGATCTGGCAGCCAATTGAATTTATTTTTACAGCGCTTTGGAGAACGCTGGGAATCGGATAACGGTTACCGGCAGTAACAGATATTGAACGGGGGAACAACATGGAGAGAAAAATCATTCTCAGCGGCGCGCGGCCGACCGGTGAAATTCATCTGGGCAACTACTTCGGCGCATTGGAAAACTGGGTTCGTCTCCAGAA
>JAAYBY010000110.1 GCA_012729935.1 Clostridiaceae bacterium
CGCATCGCGCATGGTATTCCTATGGGCGGCGATTTGGAATACGCTGATGAGGTTACATTGTCAAAAGCCATGGAGGGACGCCGCGAGATCGGCTGACCATAACGGTCAGAAATTTCTGTTCCGTAAGGAGGTCGTTTCATGCAGGTTAAGGGGTCAATTAAAACGGCTTTCAATCAGTCCACCCGCCAATGGATCCGGGAAATTCTGATTTTGCTGCTCGGCAGCCTGTTGGCAGCCATTGCCGTAAACATTTTTTATGTCCCGATCCGACTGACAATGGGTGGGATATCCGGTATCGTTTCAATTATTTATCAGGTGACCGGTCGTGGTGAGTTTCTCCCGTTCGGTGTTCTTTTTGGCATTTTAAATATCCCGCTTCTGATCCTGGGATGGAAACGCATCCACTCAAATTTTGTCTGGCGAAGTCTGGTTGGCACCGCCATGTATGCCGTGATGATTGATATCACACAACCCGCGTTGACTGTGTTTTATGAACGACAGCTGTACAGTCCGACTGGCGATTTTTCAGCTGACCCCCTTTTGTTCTGCCTGATCGGCGGCGTTTTATACGGGATCGGCCTTGGTCTGACCTTCAGGGCTGGATATACGACCGGTGGTACAGATATTCTGGTGATGGTGATTCACCGCAAGTCGGCCTTTTTGAGTATTGGCCAGTTTCTTCTTGTGATGGATGCGCTGATTATTTTTGCTTCTGCAATAGTCTATCGCAATCAGACAGAATCTGGATTTCTTCTGGCGTTATATTCATTTATCGCCATGTATCTGACATCTAAGAGTATCGATGTTGTTCTTGAGGGTTTTGATTATTGCCGCACGGCTGTCATTATCTCTGATCATGGCCGGGAAATAGCTGCACGCATCCTGGAGGAGCTTGACCGGGGTGTGACCGGTCTGGCAGGAGAAGGGATGTATACCGGTGATGAAAAGAAAATCTTGATGTGCGTCTTATCGCGCCGCCAGATTCCAGCTATGAAACGCATCGTCAAAGAGATTGATTCCGAAGCCTTTGTCATTGTTCAGGATGCGCGCGAAGTCCTGGGTGAAGGGTTTGGCAACTACGCCCAGTTTTAAATAAAAAGGAATCTGTTCGCGTGCGGGTTATTCAAAAGGCCATCCGAACGTGCAGTTATAGAAAATTGAGGCGATTTCAGCCTGAAGCTGATGCGCTTTGACTGCATCAGCCATCTCTGTCATGACGCATAAGACGAATGGTTCTTCAGTAAACACGATCCCGACATCGTTTTCAGTCGAATAAATACCGTTTGTGCCAATTTTATGGGCTACTTGAACCTGGTCAGGGATACCCTTCTGTATACCAAAATCAAATTCCGTGTGGCTGAGATCGTCGATGAGCGGATCGAAAACAACTGGCTGTTCGACCCAGTGTTCATAGAGATAGACAGCCATTTGTCCAAGGTCGCGGGCACAGGTTCTGTGTCTTCCGCTCTGCTGTTGCCCTGCGTAGTTGGTGTACGTGACTTTTTGTCGATAATCAATGGTGCCGCTGATCCCGTTCAGCCAGGGATTTATGGTATCAATACCGCCAAGCCGACGGATGACCATGTTGGTTCCACAGTTATCGCTGATGCGGATGGATAGGCCTGATGTCTCCCGGACTGTCAGCGTTGAACCGTTTGGCAACGACTGGATCGTTCCCGTTCCGGCCTCATAATCGCCGGTCGGATAAGGCCGGCTGTCGTACGTCAATACTTCGTCCGGACTGATGCTTCCGTCCGCAATCAAGGTGTACAGTCGCGTGTTAAAACCAATTTTGATCGAGCTGGCCGCGACGAACGGAACATCATCCTCATAGGACCAGCTCTCCATGCCGGAAAGATTAAGAAAATAGACACCGACTCTGCTGGCGGGTTGCTGCTTAATCAAATCGAGCACCTGTTGACCGGCTGCGTCAATTGCTGCGGCGCGAGCTTCAGCGCTCAGCAGAACCGGCGTTGGTGACGGTGGCGGCTGCGTTGTTGCTGTTGTCGAGCCTGTTGTTTCGGATTGAGTCTGGGAACCGGTGTTTTCTGAAGTTGATGTCTGTGGCTTTGTTGATTCGACCGGGTCTGGATGGCTCAATGACTTGATCAGAAAAGAAGCCGCTACTATCAGCAGCAGAGACAATCCGATTAAGCCCCAGGGGGCTTTCTTTTTTTGGTTTCTCGTCCGTGAATCACGGGTTCTTGTCGGACTGGTGTAACGTGGTTCTTGTATGTGCCTGTCGCTGTTATCGTCAAAGGGCAAGTGATTGTTATTCTTCTTCATAATTTTTCTGCCTCATGTTTAACAAATTCAAAACAGACCCGTGATGGTTCCTTCGTGGTCAATATCGATCTGTTCCGCCGCAGGAACGCGGGGTAGTCCGGGCATGGTCATAATATTGCCTGTCAACGGAACAATAAAGCCAGCTCCGGCAGACAGGCGGACGTCACGAATGTTCAGTATAAATCCGGACGGGCGGCCAAGCAACGATGGATCATCAGACAGCGAGTACTGTGTCTTGGCCATGCAGATCGGTAAATTCCCATATCCGAGCGTTTCGAAGCGAGTCAGATCCTTTGCAGCAGCCGGGGACAGACTGATGTCATCTGCGCCATATACTTTCTGGGCAATCAAGCGGATCTTTGCTTCAAGTGACTGGTTCAAATCGTAAAGCGGCTGAAAAGCGGATTGTTTCTGTTCGACCACTTTAACAAGAAGCTCTGCCAGTTCAAGTCCGCCCGCGCCTCCTCTGGTGAAGACATCGGACAAGGCCATCGGAACACCGGAATGGGCGCACGCCTGCCTGACACATTCGATCTCTGATTCTGTATCATCGGCAAAACGATTGAGCGCTACAATGCAGGGAACACCAAAAAGGCTGATATTCTCGATGTGTTTGATCAAATTGGGCAAACCTGCTCTGAGGGCGCCCAGATCTTCTTCTTTAAGTCGCTTCAGGTTAGCTCCGCCATTGTATTTGAGCGCACGAATCGTGGCGACCAGTACAACGGCCTGCGGGTTCAGCCTGCCGATCCGGCATTTGATGTTAAAAAATTTCTCAGCCCCGAGATCAGCGCCGAATCCTGCTTCGGTGATCAGGTAAGATCCCAGTTTCAAACCCAGTCGGGTTGCCCGTAAACTGTTGCAGCCATGTGCGATGTTGGCGAAAGGACCCCCATGAATCAATGCCGGCGTTCCCTCCAGTGTCTGTACCAAATTGGGATTAAGCGCATCTTTTAACAGGACAGCAAGAGATCCGGCGGCCTTCAGCTGATCCGCTGTGATCGGTTCATTATCGTATGACCAGGCGACGACCACAGCTTCTAGTCTTTTTTTCAAAGTATCCAGATTATCAGACAGACAAAGGATTGCCATGATTTCCGATGCAACGGTGATGTTGAAACCGTCTTCACGGGGGGTTCCATTTGCTTTTCCACCAAGACCGCTGACGATATTTCGAAGCTGGCGATCGTTGATATCGACACAGCGTTTCCAGAGGATTCTCCGCGGATCAATGCCAAGGGGGTTTCCCTGCTGTATGTGATTATCAATCAAGGCGGCCAGCAGATTGTTGGCCGCAGCTACGGCGTGAAGATCACCGGTAAAGTGAAGATTAATGTCCTCCATAGGCAGGACCTGAGAATATCCGCCGCCGGCAGCACCACCTTTAATGCCGAATACCGGGCCAAGAGACGGTTCTCGCAAGGCGATGACAGCGCGGTGTCCCATTTTGCAGAGCGCTTGGCCCAAACCGACGGTTGTTGTCGTTTTGCCTTCTCCTGCCGGTGTTGGATTGATGGCAGTGACCAGGACCAGATTGCCGTCCGGCTGATTCTTCAGTCGATCGAAAGCAGCGTCATTGATCTTGGCTTTATGATGTCCATAGGGCTCCCATTCGTGTTCTTTGAGGTCAAGCGACTGAGCAACATCGCGAATAGGAATCAGTTTGGCATCTTTGGCTATCTCGATATCTGACCGCATCCTGAATACCTCCGGTTCTATTTGTCTGAACTCATGCTGGGAGTTCATATAATATGCAACATTTAGAATATCAGCATGAATTATACCACAATCTATTGTATGCGTCATTTGACTTTAGTTTGTGAAAGTGCTAAAATGACAGCTACAGGATTTGGGGTCTTGTGGTGGGGAAAAACGATTGCCGGAGGTGTCATTGACATGATCGTAAAAGCAGATCTTGATGTCTGCAGAAAAGGGATGCAGTCTTATATCGGCAAGAGAGTCAGGCTCAGATCCAATGGCGGAAGAAAAAGAACGATTGTCCAGGAAGGTGTTTTGGATCGTTGTTATCCAAACGTTTTTACCGTACGTTGTGCCCGCAAGAATGTTACGGATCATGAGACAGTATCGTTCAGCTACATTGATATTTTGACGCGTGTTGTAGAAATTGCTATCGAGCCTGAATCAGATCGCAGGAAAGATATGACGCACTGATTTGAGTGGTGTTCTGTCTGTTTAAAAAATAAAGAGGACAGGTGACCTGTCATGTCGCTAATTGAACTGACGGCGCCGGCTAAGATTAATCTTTCGTTGGATGTCGTCGGCAAACGGCCGGACGGGTATCATCTTCTCCGGACCGTGATGCAAAGCATTGATCTTGCTGATCGGATAACGATTGAGCAGTCAACCAATCATGAGCAACCCGAACGCATAGCCGTTATCACCCGAAATCATAATTTAATTCCGAATGATCGGCACAACACGGCCTGGAAAGCCGCGTTTGTGTTTTTTGACGAGTTGAAAGACCCGTTCTTAGAAAAAATCTCAATCAAGATAACCATTGATAAGCACATTCCGGTCGCCGCCGGCCTCGCAGGCGGAAGTGCCGATGCGGCAGCTGTCCTGGTTGGCTTAAATAAACTTTATAAAACGAATTTAACAATAGGCGAGCTGGAGCGGTTGGCTGTTCAAGTTGGCGCCGATGTGCCTTTCACCATGCATGGCGGTACCATACTCTGTGAAGGAATAGGCGAGAAATTGACGCCTCTGCCAGCTTGGGAAGACTTGTATCTGTTGCTGTGCTGTCCCAATGACGGATTATTGACAGCACAGGTCTTCTCTGATTATGATCAGGCTGACTGTGTAAACCACCCGGACACGGAAAGAGTGGTTTCTGCGATTCGCAGCAGGGATCTGGCTTTGCTGGCATCCTGCACGGCAAATGTTCTGCAGCCGGTTTCCGAGTCGCGTAGGCCGGAATTAAAAGCGATCAGGCAGGCACTGATAGAGCAAGGTGCTGTTCTCGCGCAGATGAGCGGCAGCGGACCTTCTGTCTTTGGTCTTTTTCGCAGTCAGGTTTTGTGTCAGAAAGCTGCCAATAGACTCCTGCAAGACTTGCCGGACGATGTTCGGATTTATGTTTGCAGGACGACTGCTGCCGGCCCAACCGAAATTTGATGGCCGAGATTGTGACGAGACGACGGGAGAGGTAACCCGCAGCAATGAATCAATTCCAGAGTCAAAAAAAATCAAGCAGTCGCCAGAGGCGCCCATACAGACTGACAGGCCCGATCATTTTGCTTGTTATCCTCTTGTTTCTGATGCTCATTCAATCTTCACCCGAGTTACGAAAAACCGTTCTCGGACTCGTCCGTCCGGTTGAGACAACCGGCATGACAAGCGTCGGAGAGTCGGGGCAAACGACCGAGCCTCAGGCAACTGCCAGTCAGACTGAATCAGTTGATGAGTCTGAACCAACACCAATACCAACCGCACCGGCGCTTTTTGATGAACCCATCACTCTGGCAGCCGTTGGCGACATCATTCTGCACCAGGCCGTTATTGACGGTGGACTGACCGATGATGAAGACAAGGGCCAGAAGAACTATGACTTCACACCGGCTTTCCAGTATGTTGCACCGATTATACAGGCGGCTGATCTGTCGATCTGCAATTTTGAAGGAACACTGGCCGGCCCGCCTTTCACCGGCTTTCCGCTTTTTTC
>JAAYBY010000111.1 GCA_012729935.1 Clostridiaceae bacterium
ATGTCAAAATGCAAATTGTTCGGTGTACAGTTGTGGATGACCTGGATGTCCGGATCTGCAAGCATCTCTTCCAGTGAGCTGTAGCAACGCGGTATGAAAAATTCTTTGGCTTTCTTCTGTGCCAGAGCCTGGTTTGCATCAGCAACGGCCAGCAATTCTAAAAAACCGATTCTGCGTACAGCCTCAATGTGGCTGACACCAATGTAGCCTGTCCCGATGATACCGACTTTTATTTTTTGCATCCTCTTACCTCTGCCCTGGTGTTGTCCATGAATATCTGGACTTCCCCAAACGGTTGAAATGCAAGAAAAAAACGGCTTGACGCTCTGTGTTATCTGCCACGGAAATGATCGTCTAATTAAATTATATTGCAGGCCTTGGCTTAATCAAGCTAAATCTGCCTGTTTGTTACACGAAATAGAAAAATAAAAGGCAGACACGTCATCGCCCAGATGGAGATCAAGCAAAACCATGCGATTTTCAGGAAGGCCGTTATCCGCCTCAATCATCACCATTTTCTACGGCTTTGCTGGATTATGCCATGAATGCCTGGTAGCGGTACCCCACTTTTGATTGCCGTTGCCACGAATGTCGCTAGATAAAGCTCTTTTATGAAGACAACACTACACTGTTGATGTCATGCTTCTGTCACCTGCACGCCGGCAATCGTCTGGCCAGTCATCAGGCACCTGCCATACGTGTACCATCCTCGCCAAAATAGTATGGTTTTGACTGCATTTTTGTATTAACGACGCTTGATCAGCGCTGCACTTCTGTTCAGATTCATGACACCTACCTGACTGATTTATCGGCCTTTTCCATCTGCGCTCAGTACCATGGCTTTTGACCACAGCACCCAGCGGTGGTTTGAAACCTGTACCTGAATACCGATTCCAGGTACCCGCTCTCATCATATAAATAGCATGATTCAGTTAAGGCATATTTTGCTCAAGTAAAAAATCTATAAGATTCATATGAATGATGCCATTACGAGTCAAGGTCATCCGATCCATGGTAATTACGTACTTGGGGTAGTGATCATGGATCGCATCATAAGCACCAAACTCGCGTTCAATGACCCTTTCGTCGCTGAGCAGGTAGGCTGCCTGAACATAAAATTTCTCCTTGTTGCGTTCTGCAATGAAATCGATTTCTCCTTTGTGTGTCTTGCCGATATATACCTTATAGCCTCTGGATATCAATTCGTTGTAGCAAATCGTTTCCACAAGATAACGATACTCGTCCTTGACCCGATTCTTTTTCAGATGAAAGAAGCCTAAATCGCTTACATAAACCTTCTCTTCAAAGGCCAAAGCCTTTTTGCCGCGGATATCGTATCTTGGCACTTTATCGCAAATACAAGCCTCTTCGATATACCTAAGGTAGTCATAAACAGTTGGCGCCGATACAGATTGAATTTTATCTGTCAGTGTAGCTGCAATTGAATTGCCTGATACCGTTGTTGACGAATTGGCGATAACATAATACAAGACTTTTTCTAACATTGTCGGAGACGCAACTTTGTTTCTCATGATGATATCTTTCAAGACGACAGAGTCATATATATTCGATAAGATAATCTCCTTGCTACTCTCATCGGGTTCTTTGCAGACTAAAGGAAATCCTCCCCATTTCATATATTCGTCCAGCAGCAGTTTCTGGCTCTTACTACTTTGCATTTCAGACTGCAGACTGCAATATTCACTGAAAGTAAATGGCATGATCCGAAACGCAAGCGTTCGACCACCCAGATGCGTTGCCAATTCGCCCGATAACAGCTTTGAGTTCGAGCCTGTGATAAAAATACTGACATCGTGTGTGGCTCGAAAAGAATTGACGACAAGTTCAAACTGGTTGACATTCTGGATCTCGTCAAACAGCAGATAATGCTTCGCGTTGTCCACGATTTTCCTTTTGACAAATTCATACAGCAAATCAGCATCACAAAGTTTTCGGTATTGATAGTCTTCAAAATTGATGTAAATGATCCGGTTATCTGGAACGTCGTTCTCGCGTAATTCCTGGATTATTTGTTGTATAATCGTTGATTTTCCACATCGTCTGATGCCAGTCAACACTTTGATCATTTCTGATTGGTAAAACGGCCTGATGCGTTTCAAATATAGTTCTCTCTTGACCATCTCAAATCAATCTCCATTCTTTCATCTACCGATCAAGCATAGCAAAAATGCAACCGAAAGTCAATTTAGTGTTAATCTAATTTTATTCTTAACCAATTATTTAAATTTGCATTAACCGTATTTTATATCATCCGGCTAACAGATCTCGTCGTTAATCCTGTATCATTCAAATTATATGAGACAATAGGAAATGTTGATTGGAGTTGCCGAGATGATGACCAATTTCATTTTTTTGATGACCGAGGACTGTTGACCCATTGATAGAGCCTCAAGCATATTTTGCTGGGCTGCATTAATTAAACATGATTCGACTGCCAACATCATGAAATACAAGCGAAATCTTCGTTTCTTATTTCATTATATATAATATAATGAAATAAGAAGATGGTGTGTGCTAAACTCTGTTCATTCATTCTTGGGTCAAACCTCCTTGTCTTTGGGTGCGCGTGGTAGCTCACTCCTTGTACCAAGGAGGTTTGTTTCTTCAAGCTAAAGCTCTTTTCTTGTCTTCCACCTGCATAGCAGGTGGTTTTTTGTTTCGCGCTCGTTGGCGCTCAACAGGCTAAAGCCTACAAAAACAGCTGCCGCCTTCTGGCGACAGCGGATGTTCAGAATATTAACACCATTTTTGAGCGTCTGATACCAAAGACAGGATACAGCTTTGGGACGCTGTAATGCCATACTTTGGTTTCCTCTTTTTCAAGTTCCGAATATGAAGCAGAAGAATAGAACTTTTCCAGAGCAGTATCTTCGTCAAGGCCGGTTTTCGTGATAATCTCGCTACCAATCCCGTAGATATGGTTTGCAGCACGAGTTCATATTGATTATTCTCCATCATTTTACGGCCCCTAACTGCTGATAGCCTGTTAAGCGGCAACAGGGCAGATATTTTCATTATGGAACAGGATTTGATGATACAGTGCTTCCACCCTTTCTGTGAACATGACCCCATCGGCTGTTAATATATTAATTCTTTCATCGCACAAAAACGATTTCCAACGCTGGCCGCGCCGATTCATCACTGGCTGTCCCGGATCATCACGGTCGCTGTTTTTCATATGTGGGTCTTATCCATCGCTTTTTTCCTGTACAATGGAAGCAGGTGCAGGTCAAGGAATCCTTGACATATTTGGGCAGATAGGAGACGTTTATGAAACTGGGCTTATTCTCTCTGCCGGCTGAGCTGGCAACCTATCGGGCAGCTGTCGACTTTGCCAAATCCTGTGGCATTGCGGCGATTGAACCTTACTGCGATCGCGAATTCCGTGAGCCTGATGTCGAAGCAGCCAAGCGTCTGGCTGACTATGCAGGCGAACAGGGCATCGCTGTCTGCTGTTTTTCCATGATGACTCATGTGGCAGCTGAAGATAACACAGCAGAGATCGGCCGGTTGAAAAAATACGCGGATGTTGCTGCAGCTATGGGTTCACCGTATCTTCACCATACCTTGCTGCCTGGTTTGAACCACAATTTTCCCCGATTGCCGTTCTCCGCGATCCTGCAGCGGGTTGTCCGGTCTATCCGGGACGTGTATGACTACGCGGAGCAGGCAGGGGTCAAGTGCGTCTATGAGGACCAGGGTTATGTCTTCAATGGCTGCGAGCGTTTCGAACGCCTGCTGGAAGCTGTCAACCGTGACATCGGCGTGGTTGCCGATCTGGGCAATATCTTGTTTGTCGGAGAAAAGCCCGAAACATTTGTCGGCCGTTTCGCACCGTTTATCGACCATGTGCACGTCAAAGATTACCTGTTCAAACACGGTCAGAACGAAATGCCGGGGGCTTGTTGGCTGCAGACACGAGACGGAAATTATCTGCGCGATACGATCATGGGACATGGCAGCATCAACTTTGAACA
>JAAYBY010000112.1 GCA_012729935.1 Clostridiaceae bacterium
ATGCAGCCCGTTTTTAAAGCTGCACGGGCACTGGATTTGAAAATAGCCAGTCTCAGGGAACGGTTGGAAAAGGATCAACGACAGCTGCGCTCTGTCGGAGAGAAAAGACGTCAACTCTGTCGTGACAGACGACTGATTTTAGAGCAGCAGAACGACAACCAGCTCAAACTGGATGATCTCCGAAGGCAGATGCAGTCACAGCGGGCAGATGATACGCTGGCTGGCTCAATCGGTCATTTCAACGAGCTGGTCGATCAATATCGAACAACACTCGAGAGAATGGGCAAGCTGGAGCATCAGCTGACCACCGAGAATGCGACGAAACAAAAAGTAAGTCGCGAAGTCCTGCACATCCAAAAGCAGCTGGAGGCTGCTGAACGTGAACACCAGCAAAAAATGACGTTGTGCGAATCGCTCAAGCAGGCACTGCAAGATCAGCTGCAAGACCAAACGCTGAATTCGCTGCGCAAGGAACGTGATTCATGGGTGCACAGACGCATGCAGGAAGAAAAAATCCGTAGTCTGGAAGCTGAACGGCACATGCTTGAAAAAGGTAAACCTTGCCCATTGTGCGGTTCAACGAATCATCCCTTTGTTGTTGACTACCAGATCATCACAGACGAATCAGAGCAGAAAACGAATGAGCTGGATCAGCGGATTCATCAGATTGAGCAGCTGTTGGAAGCTATACGGTCGGCTGAACAGCAGGAACGCGCAGCATTTGATGTATTTAAACAAACTGAACAGGAACGCATCGGTCTGTTCCATCTTGATCAGCAAAGCACACAGACTGTTGCGCGCTATGAAGAAGAGCTGCAGGATGTGCAGAAGCGGGTTGATCAGCAACTGAGTCATCTCAATGCGGTTCTGGATCCATATGGCTTGACAGTTTCGGACGATATCGCTTGTTTGGAGCAGATTATTTCTGTGCTGTCGAAACGACTGAAGCGGTGGAACTTAGCCAAGATAGAGGACCAGAAGCTGACGCAAAAGCAAAACGAGCAGTCAATCACGCTTCAGAGGTTACAGGCACAAATCGGGGCTTTTACGGAAACCATCGAGCAGCAGCGTCAGACGATCATCCGGATCCGTCTGGATATTAATTCCGCGCAGGAGGAACGACATGCTTTAATCGGTTTCCGTGATCCGGACGAACAGGAAGAGCAGCTGCTTGCATCAGCTACGGCGCTTGACGAACAAGTTGAGCAGTCACGCATGAATCTGAGCCAGGTGGAAAAGCAGACTGAAATTATGGATAACCAGAAGCAGACGCTAGAACAGGCGATTGCGAAGCGATCTGTTCTGCTGAATCGTTTACAGAAACAATTTGATGAAAAACTGAGACAGCTCGATTTTGCTGACGAAGCAGATTATCTTACCAGCTGCAGGGAAACAGAAGCTAGACGAAAACTGAGGGAGCAGGCAGATCACCTGCAGAAAAAAGCAGCGGAGATCACATCACAGTTAAACGACATTCACAGGCAGTTAACCGATGAACGGGCGAAGGCGGTGACTGCTGTGCCAGAGGAACAACTGACAGCAGAAAAGAAATCGACAGATCAGCTGCTCCGGGAAATCCGCAGTGAACTTGGCGCGATCGGGCAGCAAATGGCGGATCAGGCTGCTGCCGCCGAACAACACGCGCTGACCCAGGCTGAATGGGAGCAGCAGGCAGCAGTCTGCGATCAATGGGATCGCCTGCACGCACTGATCGGATCAGCAGATGGCAAAAAGTTCAGAAACTTCGCACAAGGGCTTACATTCGATCAGATGATTATTCAGGCAAACAAGCAGCTCAGCCGCATGAGCGATCGGTATCTATTGACGAAAGATCAGGAGAAGGCACTTGAAATCAGCGTCATTGATCAATACCAGGCGGGAGAGGTCCGTTCAGCCCGAAACCTGTCCGGCGGCGAAAGCTTTCTGGTCAGCTTATCTCTGGCTCTGGGGTTGTCCCGCATGACCAGTCGGAAAATACGAATCGAATCACTCTTTCTTGACGAAGGATTTGGCACGCTGGATGATGCATCTCTGGAAACGGCGTTGTCCGCCCTTTCGACCTTGCAGCAGGAAGGTCAGCTGATCGGCATGATATCGCACGTTTCCCAACTAAAAGAAAGGATCCGGGTTCAACTGAACCTGAAACCGGTTTCAGGCGGACGAAGTATTCTGGAAGGTCCGGGTGTTATGTGTCTTTCAGACAGCAGATCCGATAGAGTACGGACTGAAACAACAAATCTTCAGAACTCGATATGATAGAATGAAGGTACGATGATCGTTCAAAGCGCAGATTAACAATGGATGCAGGAGGTCGTAATATGCAGTATCGTCTATTAGGAAAAACAGGACTAACGGTATCGGCTGTCTCATTAGGTACCTGGCAGCTTGGCGGTGGCTGGGGAAAACCATTTGATGAACAGCAGGCGATGCGTGTTTTGCAGACAGCGATCGATCATGGTGTCAACTTTCTTGACACGGCAGATGTGTACGGCAATCGCCTGAGTGAACGCGCGGTTGGTCAAATCATCCGTTCACGTAAAGATCAGATAGCGATCGCCACCAAATGCGGCCGCAGACTGAAACCACATGTTGCAGATGGCTACAATAAGGAAAATCTGACACGTTTTGTTGATGAAAGTCTTGCCAATACAGGGCTGGAGACATTGGACCTGATCCAGCTTCACTGCCCACCGACTGAGGTTTATTATCGCCCGGAGGTATTCGGTGCACTTGATGATTTAAAAAAATCCGGCAAGATTCGTCATTATGGTGTCAGCGTCCAGTGGATAGAGGAGGGGCTGAAAGCGATGGAGTTTCCCGGCATCGACACCATTCAGATCATCTTCAATATGTTCAGGATGCGCCCCGCTGAACTATTCTTTGAGCAAGCCAAAAAGAAAAATGTCGGTGTGATTGTAAGAGTGCCGCTTGCCAGCGGTTTGCTGACCGGAAAATTTACACGGGAAACGACCTTTGATCCCAATGACCATCGCTTTTTTAACCGCGATGGTCAGTCCTTTGACAAAGGCGAAACATTTTCAGGTGTCGATTATGAAACGGGTCTGGAAGCTGTCAACCGGATTCAGGCGATTTTTCCGGATGACCATTCACTGGCCCAGTACGCACTTCGCTGGATCTTGATGTTTGATGCGGTTAGCTGTGTGATTCCCGGGGCCAGCAACGAGAAACAGGTGATCAGTAATTCTGAAGCAGCTGATATGCCGCCGCTGAGTGATTCGCAGATGAAGCAGGTTCAGGCTGTCTATGATGAATTGCTGCGGCCGGCTGTTCATCAGTTATGGTGAAGCGGATGGATCGACGGATCGACTCATTTTTAGAACAGGTTGACCTACCGCTGGTCCATCGTGTCCGACAGCGTTTCGATCAGACTCATCTGCCGTATCCTGACCGGATTCTCCGCGATCAGTTGAAGGAACAGCTGCCGGCCGATCTATCGGGACGGAAGATCGCAATTACCTGCGGCAGCAGGGGCATCGACCAATATGTACGGCTGATCAGCACGGTTGTTGATTATTTGAAGACGTGCGGGGCTCAACCGTTTCTGGTACCGGCCATGGGCAGTCACGGAGGAGCGACAGCTGCCGGCCAGACTGCGCTGCTGGCCCATCTTGGCGTGACAGAATCATCTACAGGGGCACCTGTTTGTTCTTCGATGGAGACCTGTCGGATCGGAACGACGAAAAACGGAGTGCCTGTTTTTGCCGATCGACAAGCCTGTCTGGCAGACGGAATCATTTTACTGAATCGGATTAAACCCCACACCTCTTTTCGCGGTGCTTTTGAAAGCGGCTTGTTGAAAATGCTGGCGATTGGTCTTGGAAAGCATGACGGAGCTGAGGCAACGCACTTGCTTCGTTACGAGAACATGGCTGAGAACCTTGTTTCTGTGGGAACCTTTGCCCTTGAGCATTTGCCTGTTCTTGCCGGAGTCGCCACGCTGGAGAATGCATACGGTCAGCTGGGAGAGGTGCATGTTCTCCGACCGGACGAGATCATCAGCCGGGAGCCTGAACTCTTGCAGCGGGCGCGTGACTTGATGCCACGACTCTACCTCGATACGATTGATGTCCTGATCATCCGGGAAATCGGCAAACAAATCAGTGGAACGGGTATGGATACCAACATCGTCGGCCGGTATCATACTCAGGCAGCATCTGGTGGCCCCCGGACGATCAAACTCGGTGTGCTCGATTTATCTGAACAGTCGGATGGTAACGCCAACGGGATGGGACTGGCAGACTTCATCACCAGACGGTTTGCCGATAAAATTGACTGGACGGCGACCTATCTGAACACGCTGACATCGACAGAACCTGCCAGCGCACGTATGCCCATGGTTCTCGACAACGATCAAGCCGTGATGAAAGCCTGCGTCAAACTGTGTGGCCAGAGTGCGGCATCTCAGGTTCGCCTGGTCGTCATTGAGCACACCAAATCGCTGGATCAGATCTGGATGTCGCCGGCAGCCTGTGCCTCTGTTAATGCTCCTGATCACGTTCAGATCGAGAGCGATCCGCTGCCGCTGCAATTTGACGAAGAAGGCTGCTGGCTGTACGATTGACACCATTTTCTGGCTGCATCAACCATTTGCGTTTGCATGCATTATCTGATACAGTCAACAATGATTGATAGACTCACCGTCAGCGCCTTTTGACGCTCATCAAACGGTGATTGAACCAGATAAAA
>JAAYBY010000113.1 GCA_012729935.1 Clostridiaceae bacterium
GGCGATGATGTGATTCACCTGAATGACCGGGTTATCCTGTTTGCAAAAGAGATCGCACTTGATAACATCGACGAAGTCTTTGTCGTCACCGAGGCAACATGAATCATCGGGCGGTATTACGAAGCCTGGGCATTGTTCTGCTGGCAGAAGCCGGTTGTATGATTCCTTCGCTGATTATTGCGCTGTATTACAAAGAAGGTGACACATCTGCATTTGCCCTGACGATGGCCATTCTTGTCATAGCAGGTCTTGCATTGGTTCAATTTCGACCGGTTAAGAAAGGTCTTTATGCACGTGATGGTCTGGCAATTGTTTCGCTTGGCTGGATCGGCCTTTCTCTCTTTGGTGCGATGCCTTTCTATTTCAGTGGAGAGATACCGGTTATAGTCGATGCGATTTTCGAATCGGTGTCCGGCTTTACGACAACAGGAGCAAGTATTCTCACTGATGTTGAAAGACTCTCAAAAGGTCTTCTGTTCTGGCGTAGTTTCACCCACTGGATCGGCGGAATGGGCGTTTTGCTGTTAACATTAGCCATCTTGCCATTGGCTGGAGCGGGCGCTGTCCATATCTTGCGTGCTGAAAGTCCCGGGCCGTCTCCAGGCAAGCTGGTTCCCAAACTGGCACAGACCGCGAAAATTCTTTATATCCTGTACCTCGGACTGACAGTTGCCGAGGTAATCGCTCTGCTGATTGCCGGAATGCCGTTCTTTGATGCATTGATCCACGCATTTGGCACAGCCGGAACAGGCGGTTTTTCCAATCGGAACAGCAGTGTGGGTGCCTACAACAGCTTAACGATTGATATCATTATCGGCGTTTTCATGTTGTTGTTCGGGATCAGTTTCGCCTTGCATTATCAGTTGATCAGGGGCAATTGGCGTTCTGTCCTCAAGGATGAAGAGTTGCGTTTTTATCTGCTGGTTGTGGCTGCTTCCGTGCTGCTGATTACGTGGGATGTCGGCCGCCACCAGATCATGGGCTGGGGTGAAACGCTGCGGCACAGCTTTTTTCAGGTTTCATCGATCATAACGACAACGGGGTTCACGACGCACAACTTCGATGACTGGCCAACGTTAAGCAAAAGCATACTGGTCGTCCTGATGTTGATAGGCGCGAGTGCCGGATCGACCGGCGGCGGTATCAAATGCATTCGCATTTTAATGGTGCTGAAAATGATCCGGAGGGAACTGGTTCGCATGAAACATCCCCAGGTTGTCCAGGGCATTCGGATCGGAAAACGACTGGTTGACCAGCAGGTTCTTATGGGATCAACCCTCTTTGTGCTCTTTTATTTGATTATTATGACAGTCGCCATTTTTATCGTATCAATTGAAGCACGTGATATGGTCACCTCATTCACAGCAGTAGTAGCCTGTCTGAGTAATATTGGCCCGGGTCTCGGATTGGTCGGTCCGACCGGACATTATGCTGATTTCTCTCAATTTGTTAAAGTGGTTTTATCAATCTGTATGCTGATTGGCAGACTGGAGATCATGCCGGTTGTCTTACTGGCTTTACCCTCTTTTTGGCGTCGGGTCAGCATCTGATTATGCGAGAAGGAGAA
>JAAYBY010000114.1 GCA_012729935.1 Clostridiaceae bacterium
ACCTGATCAGCCTCCCTGGCAATTGAGCTGCCGACTACATTGACGACGGCAAGAATTTGTCCACCTCTTTTTTTAGCTTCACGCATGGCGGCCAAGGTATCAAGCGTTTCACCGGACTGGCTGATAATGATGACCAGCGTCTGATCATCCAGAATTGGATTCCGGTATCGGAACTCCGAAGCAATATCGACCTCTACCGGAATTCGACATAGCTGTTCGATAACATGCTTCCCGACCATACCTGCGTGATAGGCAGTGCCACAGGCAACCACACGTATCTGCTTCATTTCGCTGACCCATTTTTGATCCCACTTTATTTCAGGCAGGTCAATGATGCCGTGTCGAATATGCGGAGAAATTGTATTGCGAACAGCTTGCGGCTCATCGTGAATTTCTTTGATCATAAAATGCTCAAAGCCGCCTTTTTCTGCCGCCTGGCTGTCCCATTGAATATCAACCGGTGTCCGCTCAACGCTATTCCCCAAGGCATCCATGATCTCGACCTGATGCTGGTCTATCCGGGCAATTTCGCGATCTTCCATAATCAGGATGCGGCGTGTCTCGTTAAGAATGGCCGGTATGTCCGATGCAATGAAGTGACCGTGTTCACCAATTCCAATAATCAAAGGGCTGTCTTTCCGAGCAGCGACCAGCTGACCGGGAAAATCAGAACAGAGAACACCAAAAGCGTAGGAACCCTCAATTTCTGCAAGTGTCAAACGAACGGCCATCAGTAGATCATTCGGGCAATCATGCTCATAATGATAATCGACAAGGTGAGCAACAACTTCTGTATCGGTCTCTGAACGAAAGCAATATCCCTGGCTGCCAAGAAAGGTTCTCAGTTCGATATAATTCTCGATGATTCCATTATGAACGACAGCGATCTTGCCATTGGTTGACATATGCGGATGTGAATTTTCATCACTGGGTGCACCGTGCGTTGCCCAGCGGGTATGACCAATACCGATATGAATGGATTGTGACCGTTCTCCGTCATTTAAAAGACCTGACTGCTGAAGAACCTGCCTCAGTTCTTTTAACCGGCCCTGCTTTTTGTAGAGCACAATCTGATCATTCTCTATAAATGCAACACCAGCTGAATCATAGCCACGATATTCAAGCCGGTTCAGTCCTTCGAGCAGGATCGAAAGAGCCGGCTGTTCACCGACATAACCAACAATGCCACACATATGAATCCTCCTGTTTAGGAATTAAAACGCTTTGTTATCACAGATGAAAGATGATCAGCCATCTGTTCAATGGCACCGATATCTTCGCCTTCAATCATGACACGAATGATCGGCTCTGTTCCCGAAGGTCTGACCAGCACGCGACCCCGATCTGCCAGAGTTTCCCGAATTTGCTCGATTTCATTTTGAATCATTTCATCTTGCATGACACGCGGCTTATCACCGTTGGATACATGCGCTTTTTTGAGTACCTGGGGCAATACAGTCATGATCTGACTGGCCTCCTTCAAGCGCATCTGCTGATTGTTAAGCGCGTGCAGCAAACGGAGGGCGCTCAGTATACCATCTCCGGTGGTCGCATGATCCAGCAAAATAATATGTCCGGACTGCTCACCCCCGACACTGTATCCTGACCGGAGCATCTCCTCAAGGACATAGCGGTCACCAACCTGTGTTTTAACCAGATTGATTCCCTTTTTCTGTGCCATCTTGTCAAGACCAAGATTGCTCATGACGGTTGCAACCAATGTGTCATGCTTCAGTTCGTGACGGTCTTTCATATCAGAGGCTATGATCGCCATAATGACATCACCGTCGACGATCACACCTGATTCGTCAACAGCAAGCATACGATCTGCATCACCATCAAAGGCAAGTCCCAGATCACATTGGTTCTGACAGACGATCGACGCAAGCTGATCGAGATGAAGCGAACCGCAGCCATCATTTATATTAATGCCGTCCGGTAGATTGCCAATTGCGACAACCTCAGCACCAAGTGACCTGAAAAGCCGGGGAGCGATTGCTGAGCTTGCTCCGTTCGCACAGTCCAGTGCCAGCTTAACACCGCTTAAATCAAGCCCCATCTCCTCTTTCAGAAACTGACAGTAATCATCAGCAGCTTGTGTTTGTGAGATTCGCCGGCCAATTTTATCTCCGATAAGCGGATCTGCAGATTGGTTGTCGTAGTCATGAATCAGCGTTTCAATCTGATCCTCAATCTCATCAGGTAGTTTATATCCGTCCTGATTAAAGAATTTAATACCGTTAAATTCATACGAATTGTGTGACGCGGAAATCATTACACCGGCGTCACATTGATACGTCCTGCAAAGATAGGCAATCCCAGGTGTTGGGACAACTCCGGCAACCATTGCATGAGCTCCGGCAGAACAGATACCTGCCACCAGCGCCGATTCAAGCATATCACAGGACAGTCTGCCATCCTGACCAACCAGAATGGTCGGCTGATGACAACAGGTCCCTGTCAGGACACGAGAGCCTGCCCATCCCAGTTTAAACGCCAGATCCGGTGTCAACTCCCGATTCGCAACACCACGAACGCCATCAGTACCAAACAATCGCGTCATCTTATATCTCCTCGTCCAGAAAATATGATTTGGCTCCATTCAGCCGAGATCATTATATCATTTGACCGGCTCAGAGATATTTCATTCGTAGAGATGCTTTTATTTCATTTATGTTTCAGTAATATTTCATTTATGTGACAAATTATTCGCCAGCTGGGTCATCGCTGTTGCGGACGCTGACCGTTATTGTGCTAGGCGACTTAAACGTTGGTCTCAAATACTGTAGAGTCCCAGTATCGATTTGCACATCCAGGCGGACCAACCCGGGATCTTCTATTTGTGAGAAATCGAGAAAGGCTGTTACCTGATCGGTCGACAGGGCATTGATCACTTTGCGCCTTCCCATGAGTGTTACTTGCACATTCTGCAGCGGGTATTGCAGATCGAAGCCCTTTTCTTTAGCAATCTCAACACCTTCAAATGTCAATGGTACTGAGAAAGTCCTACTCTCCAGCGGATTGATCGTGACTTGAACATAGAGCCATAATACAATGGCGATGGATAGCGAGAGAATGGCAAGAACAAGACGTCCACGCCCTTTTGGCTTGTTCTGTCGACGTTTTTTCCCGAAAAACCGTTTCGGTTGAACCGGTATCTCCTCTTGCGCTTCAGTCGCTTCTGCTGTGTCTTCTATTGATTCTTCCGTCAGCTGCTGTCTCCGTGAGCTTCTAAATAATTGCCCGACAAAGCTGCTGGCAGGGCGATCGGTTCCAAGCTGTTTGTGCAGCAAGGTCCTGAGGGCATCTCCATTATCGAGTGTATACAGACGTCCATCTAAAGCAACACTGATGCTTCCGCGTTCTTCAGAGACAACAATGGCGATTGCATCGCCCATTTCACTTGCTCCGATAGCTGCGCGATGCCTTGTTCCATAATCACGTCTCAGATGATAATTATCCGATAGGGGAACATGAACCCGAGCTGCAGACAATCGTCCGTCTCGAATCAACACGGCGCCGTCATGCAAGGGTGATCCTTTGTAGAAGATCTGCAGCAGCATGGTCGTCGAAACGGAAGCATCCAGATGAACGACGTTCTCCTGCTCCGCAAGTTCACCAAGTCTGGTCTGTCGTTCGACGATAATCAGTGCACCTGTCCGTGTTTCCGACATTTTCTGGCAAGCCCGCACGATAGACTCTATCAGGTTATGAATGGATCCAGCCGAATGATCACGCTCTTCCGGTGCCATGGCAGATGAGATAACATTAAAGCTGCTTCGTCCGACTGTCTCCAGTGCACGCCGCAACTCCGGCTGAAAAATAACGACAAAGGCAATTGCCAGAACCGACAGGGTGTTGTTCATCAGAAACCCGACGGTATTAAGTCCGGCCAGACTACAGACAATCGCAAATGTCAGAATCAGAATTAATCCTTTCAGCAGCTGCCAGGCACGAGAATCACGCAGAAGCTTGAGAACATAGTAAATAACAAGTGCCGTCGCAAAGATATCAACGACAGCAATCAGAATATCGAGTGGACCACCCAAAAACAACAGACCACTCGTCAATTCCTGAAAGAGATTTTTTAAAAATTGACCCAGATCCGTTAAAATATCAGTATTGTTGTTACTGGTCAGCTGCACAGTTTTTGATCCCCTCAGACAAATATTCGTCTGTCTTTATCATATGCTAAACATCCAGGATCGACAAGAATCCAGCACGATAATCTGCTCTTCCGATAATATTACACTCGAAAACCTTCGATAACTCCTTGTTCCAACCGATCCAAATCGACAAGCCATATCACACGACCACTCACACGTATCAATCCGTCGCGCTCCATGCTGATCAGTTCACGTGAAAACGATGGCCGTGGCATCGCAAGCAAACGCGCGACAACTTCTTTTGAGACAGGCAATTCAACAGCTTGTGTCGAGACAATACGTTTCGCTGTTCTCGGTGTTTCGCCTTCTGCCTCCAATTGGTCATGGAGCAATTCAACCAGATAGTGCGCAATTTTCTGCCGCAGGCTCTTTTGTGACAAGAGTGAAATGCGTCGGTTCTGAGCCTGAACGCGATTTGAGAGAATTGTTAGAAAGTTTTGCATCATTTCCGGGTTATGATAGAGCAGCGACATCAGAATTTCCTTGGAGATAATAATCACTTTTCCATTGGTGACCGCTTCAATCGTTACCGGATACGTATGTCTGTCACCGAAAATCAAATATTCACCGAAAATATCTCCGGCACCAAGCAGTTCAAGCGTTGCAAAATCGCCAGAATTCGCATATTTCTGCGTGGCCAGCTGTCCTTCTATAATCATGCCTATTCCCGTACAGGGGTCACCCTCGTGATACAAAACTTCGCCGCGCCACACCATTCGAATGCTGGTTTGACTGCAATATTCATGAAACAGATCATGATTCAGGCCATGAAACAAGGGTGTATCTGACAACGTCTCACAGATTTTTTTCATATATCCCCCAGTACAAAATTTAACTTATCAGGCGTTGGATCATCATAAAAATCTTCCATTATCATACCGCAATAGAGAATTGGAATCAAACAATGTAGCGATATTCAGTCGTTTTCCATCCTAGGTCGGTTATTGACGATTCTCAGCAATAGCGTCGCATGTACAGGCTCTGATCCAGGTATGGCTGATTTTGGCTGCTGGCGACACGGCACAAGAAGCGTTTAAGAGATTCATTTGATAAGCGGCCTTCCTGATATCGCTTTAGCTGACTCTCAAACTGGCGCTTCTCACGTTCTGATGCATGCACCTCGAGGTACCCCCATACATGCTGAGCTGCGTTGACCGCATGACCTGTTGTCACTTCTCTGTCAGCGGCGTTTTCAATCGCCTGGTAGAACGACTGGACAGGATAGGATTTTTTGTCCTGCAGCATTTGTCTGATCAACACATATACATCCGGTGCCTGTTCTAGTACTTCATACTTATAGCGGGCCCACTCCTTCTCGAGGTGGAGAATGGTTCGGTCTGGTCTGACCGCGTTGATACATTTAACAACAGACAAATTTTTATCTTTAACCTCCAGCATCACATCCAGCTTATCTGGCCAGCTTCTTATATCATCCAGGAACGTATTCAGTTGAATAGTCTGTGTATGGGATCCAGGCCGTTTGTCGACAGCCTGCTGCGAATAATGAATTTTCTGTAGCCCATCGCTTTCAGACCAGGTTTTTCGGCACTCAAGAAGCCATCGCAGAGGATTTTCAGTATCCGGGTGGTTTAACGCATGATGCAGTGTGTCGAAAACAACAGGTACACGAATTTTTTGATGGAGCGAAAGCAGATCGGAAACGTTAAAAAGCCGCTCATCATTTTCGATGACCAGTCGTTTGCATACTGATCCGGGCAGGCGGATGTACTGCTCAGCAAACCGGTCCAGAGCTAAGTTTTTGTCTCCATAGGCACCGCCGACATGCAGAATAATCTTTGAATCAGCGTTCGTTTGAAGGCTGTCAAGAAACGCAGTGTGATAGACCAGATCATCGACAGCCCTTCTGACAACAGCCTGATCAACTGCGTTGAGTACGGTATATTGTCCGGGATGCATGGTAACACGTATGCCAGCCTCTCGAATTTTCGAACCGATACGAGTCAGTTCATTGGCAAAATCCTTTTGCCAGTCGACAGTATTTAATGGACTTGATCCAAACGGAATGATGTCTGAACTGATACGAAAAAGACTGATGGATTGATCGATACAATATTCGATCATCGTATCAAGCGCCTTTATATTCTGCCGGATCGCATCAGATAGTGTCTGATGGTCAGCAGAACGTTTCAGGATATGCCTGATAGCCGTTCCCGGCACGCCGATCGCTAAACACGCAAAGCCAATTCTCATCTGTTCAGCCTGTCATGATCCGAAGTCTGATTGGATCAACCCTTTCGATTCCAGCAATAGGTACACAGGTCTTCCTTGTCAAGTTGTATGGCTTCAATCATATCATCGAGCCGGTTGTAATTCAGGGATGTAAAATTCAATTCACGCTGAATTGCCGAAATCATCTGATGATACTGCCCCTTGTTTGGATCTGAATAAATTTCGTAATCTTCCTCAGTTGCGCCCGGATTAAGTCGCTTGATAATTTTACGTGTGATCAGTTCTGCGTTGTGTCCTGAGCGGGAAAAATTCAAAAACGGACAGGTAAAAAGTAATGGCGGGCAGGCAGGTCGTATATGAACCTCGCGGGCACCGCACTGGTAAAGGAATTCAGCGGTCTCACGAAGTTGTGTCCCCCGCACAATCGAATCGTCAATCAGAATCAGTCGCTTATTACGGATCAGCGAGTCAACAGGGATTATTTTCATTTTTGCGATCAGACTGCGAACCGTTTGCTGAGGGGGCATGAATGATCGGGGCCATGTCGGCGTATATTTGATAAACGGACGGGCAAATGGAATGCGGGACTCATTGGCATAACCGATTGCATGGGGTGTTCCGGAATCCGGAACACCTGCAACAAGATCCGCGTCAATTGAATCTCGTTTCGCCATACGCTGGCCGCAACGATATCGAACTCGTTCGACATTTTGATTTTCATATGAAGATGTCGGATAACCGTAGTAGATCCAGAGAAATGAGCAGATTTTCATGCAGGACTGAGGCGGACTGACTGTTTCGACATGGTCAGCTGTCATGTACACGATTTCAGATGGGCCTAACTCCCGACATTGAGAATACCCCAGGTTTAAATAGGCAAACGATTCAAACGAGACACAGTAACCGTCCTCTTTTTGCCCGATCGACAAAGGAGTACGTCCGTATCGATCGCGGGCAGCGTATAGTCCGTCTTCGGTCAGAATCAAGAGTGTCATAGAACCTTTGATTTCCTGTTGGACAAACTGAATACCTTCCAGCAGGCTGTCGCACTGGTTGATCATAGCGGCTACCAGCTCGGTTGGATTGATCTCACCGCTGCTCATCTCAAGAAAATGTGTGTTGGATTGTGAAAGCGCCTTGTCTATTAGTTCATGACTGTTGGCAATCCGGCCAACTGTCGTTATGGCAAAACTGCCAAGATGCGAACGGACAATCAGCGGCTGCGGCTCTGTGTCAGATATACAGCCGATCCCGGATCGGCCGCGCATCCAGCTGATCTCACGTTCAAATTTTGTTCGGAAAGGGGAATTTTCAATATTATGAATACCGCGGGTGAATCCGTCTTCACCGTGCATCACCATTCCGCCCCGTCTTGTTCCCAGATGAGAGTGGTAATCTGTTCCAAAAAACACATC
>JAAYBY010000115.1 GCA_012729935.1 Clostridiaceae bacterium
AGGAACTCTTTGTCGAATTCGGCATGGATCAAGGCCAGGCGAAAATGCAGATCCTGCTCACGGGCGATTTCTTCAACGATTTCCCGGCACCACTTGAGATGCGGTTCTGCGCCGCTGCCGCCGGCACTGCCGATGATCACGGGTATCTTTCGCGAAAGGCCGGCTAGAATCATGACCTCCAGATCGCGTTTGACAGCATTCCGGTCGGTGAAGGAGACACCCGCACCGAGGTAATAGGGTCCCGGATCGGTCGAGCCGGCATCGACTGCGATCAGATCCGGCTCTCGTTCCATTCCAGCGGCGAAGGATGCGGCAGGGAAACCATAGCCAAGAATGGCTGTTGCCGATAGAATTCGAAATTCTCTTTTCATGCGAACCTCCTTGTTAACGATGCCCGGACATTAAGGCAGAAGAGCCAGTATGCGCTGCATTTCGTTATAGACAATCATATAGCCTTCATCAACGCCCATGCCGGGTTTGGCCAGAATCTGATCCGGCCGGGCGGCCATCGCCAGATGAACGCAAACCTGCGCTGAGCGGTCGGTCTCGTTGCAGGTGCCGCCCTGATAAGCGCCGATGCCCTTTTCCCGGCAATAGAGGACGGCTTCGACGGTGTTGCTGACAGAACCCAGGTCCGGCGTCTTGATCTGGATCATGTGGCCGGCCCGATGATCGGCAAAATAGCGGATATCCTCGAGGGTGTTACACCATTCGTCGGCGACCAGCTCGACAGGGATACCCCGCTCATCGACCATCGCGGTGAGCGTCTGCAGGGCCAGCATCTGCTTTTCACGATCTTCCATGTCCATTGGACCTTCGATCCGCAGGCTGAATGGCCGGGCAATCTCCGCCAGCCTGGCCAAATAATCGACCATGGCCGAATCATCCTCTTGATCAAAGGCCTGGCCAAGCGTTCCATAGACATCCAGATGGATCACCGGCTGGTAGTCTTTCGTGGGGCGCAGCTGCAAAATCCGGTCGCGCAGCCAGGCCACATATTCAGCTAACAGTTCACCCTTTTCGCCCAGTTTGGTCCGGCGGTTGTTGATCAGGCCGTGCGGCAAAACCTGAGCACCTTTCAGGATCATTTTGTCGACATTGTCATAACGGGCATCGCCGGACTGGGTAAAAATGGGAATCGCCTGCTTCCCGACCACCGCTTTGTATTCGTCGGCAATCACCTGGCACATCAGCAGGTGTCTGGATTTGGCCACGGCATCGAGGATCGCCTGTGAGACACCGTAGCGGATCGCTGTGTGCAGCAGTCGTCCGTCAATGCGAATCTGCTCGAGCCGTTCGGCGAGCTGGCGAAAGCTGGTCAGCTCAGCGCCAATCAGCCAGGGGAAGACCTCGCGTTCGATCACCGGAATAAAGTCATTAGCCAGAAAGAGCGGATCACGTCCACCGGCACCCGAATACTGCACGGCTGCACAGTCGCCATAGGCAATTTGCCCGTCTTCAAGCACGAGCAGGACAGAGATGGCCTCGCCGGCCTGGCGCACGCTGGTAAAACCCGGTGTAGCCGGCTGACCGGTATAGACAGCGCCATCGGCCATCGCACCGGCCTTGATCGCGCGCTGGTCATCGAAAAAGAAACCGGTTCGGATCGGTGCGCAGACTGCCTTGATAATCTTCATGAAGATGTCCTCCCTGATTGGTTCAATTCGCTGCAGCTGTGTGATCAGCTGCGGTAGTTTGCCGGACGGCCCACCAGACGGCCCTTGCTGATGGCGTAGACGTCATCGATCACCATCTGGAAAGAAGGCTGGCGTTTTTCCTCTTTGGCGCGTTCATTGATTTTTTCCCGGTGGAAGTCCAGAAGCTCCGGCGTCAATGGCAGCGCTCCCGGATTGAAAAACCGGATCGCACCGTCGTTGTCCCGGGCCGGCAGCATTTTTCCGGCATTAAACCGGCTGGGCGCAAAGGGAACGTCGATGACGCCGGCTTGAAAAGCACGGACTGCGCCTTTAGCGATGTCACCTCCGCCCAATTCGAAGCATTTATCGAGAATACACCGCGTTTCAGCCGCAATAACCAATTTCTCATCTTTGAGGGCATGGGTGTTGACGGATTGATCGCCGAGCATCGAGATAACCTGGCGGGTACAGCGAATACCCTGGGCATTGGCTTCCATCGTGGGAACACCGAAGGCTTCGTGCGGTGATTTAACGATCACTTTGGTCGCATGAGCCAGGGCTGCAACGGTGCTGCCCCAGGCAATGACCGCGAAAGCTTTGGCTTCATCCTGAGGGAATCCGCCCATCCACTGGTGTAGAACGGTCGTGATCGACGCATCGCCATGGCCGTACCGGCGCAGATATTCATCGGTCAACGCCTGAAGTGTCTGAATGGCTGCGACATCCTGGAGCAGATTGCCGCACTGGCCATAACCGACGGTGATGTTGCGAACCCCTTGCTCGGCGGCCAAAAGCGCTTCAATGATCGCTACCGCATGCGAGATACAGGGTGGAACGAGCGTACCGGTCAAGGGACCGAACGGTTCCCGGTTGATCATCACGCCGGCTTCCTCATAATAGCCGGTCAAGCGGTCAACATACTGCCAATCGCGGATTGTCTTCTCCAGATCCACATTTTTGGCGTAGGGAATGTTATAGGAAATACCGCCGCCTTCGTAACTGGTGAAGCCGCCTGCATAGCTGATCTCGGCAAGTAGGCGTGCGTCGGGCGTGCCATGCCGGATCTGCACCGGAATATCCAAAGACTCAATAATTCTCCGGCAGCCCTCGATTCCATGATTGACCGCCGGAAATCCGTTGAGCATCGATTTGCCGGTTCGAATGGATTCCGAGATGCCTTCTTCGGCTTTCTGGTAGCGATTCTGGCGTGTATAGCTGTCGATGGTCGTCGGCAGCAGGTCGGCCTCGCCTTCGTTTTGCAGATAGGTCAGCAGTTGAATATGTTCATCGATCAGGGCAACACCGGCCCGCGGCTGAACCAGCGTTGTTCCGGACTCTTTGGCCTGGTTCAGCTTCCGGGCGAAAATTTTATGCTCCGGCAACTGTTTTTGGTAGGCGATGGCGTCTTCAAGGCGGACATCCCGACCGGTCGGCCACTGATTTAGGACATCCTGCCGTTGCTGCAGCAATTCATCGACTGTCCATTGGCTGTTAACAAGATCCATGTTCTTCAAGCTCCTTTTTCATGATCTGCAGGGCAGCTTCAGGGTATTCCTGACAGAGTAAACCCATGGCGGGAAGAATATATCGGCGATCGATAGAGATCCGGGCAGATTTGGGACGCAAAGAATAAGGCCGGGCCGGATCATAAAAAGCATGGGCGGCAATCTCGAAACTGCGCGATGCATGGATGATGGCACCGCCGGTCATCACAAGCTGCCTGACTTCGGTCAGGTCCTTGCCTGTCTGGACAAAAAGCGGACCTTGCGGCGTCCAGGCTTCTTCGAGTTTGCCGGTATGCCGGGTGACGGCAATTTCCACTGCGGTGCAGGCCAGGGCAAAGTCCAGAGCTGCAAGCTCCGGGATATCCGGCAGCATGTCCGGATGATCAGCAAGAAGGCTGACCAGTTCGTCAATCCGGCCTGCAGCGAGGCCGGACAGAGTTGCCAGCCGATCCGGACCGGCCGCTTCAAGAACACTGCGGGCGCTGTATCGCATGCCGATATCGCCTTCAACGGTCCGCTTGGCGAACGGTTCGGGCAATCCTTTGAGAATCGTGCTGCTCAGGGTGGGTGAACCGCTGGCCAGTGAATAGACGTCTGTCGTTGCACCGCCGAGATCGATCGCCATCAGATCACCCTGACCGGATTGGGTGGGTGTTCCCGCAGCCAGAAGCGTCATGGCTTCCAACATGGCGGAGGGCGTCGGCATGAGGATGCCGTCGATCAGGCCGCTGATGGCGGAGAGCCCTTTACCGTGAATGATTCGCTTGAGAAAAATTTCCCGGATTTTTTTCTGAACCGGCTCGATATTCAGTTGACCCAGTTTGGGCAGGACGTTTGGACAGATGTCTGTTTCCCGGCCGTTCAGAATTGCCTGGCAGTCATGTGCGCAAGAGCGGTTGCCGGCGATGAGAATAGGAAACCGCCCTTCACAGCCGGCCAGCATGTGGGCATTATGCAGCATGCAGGCTGTGTCGCCGCCATCGATACCGCCGGTTAGCAGGAGGATGTCCGGTTTCGAGGAGGATATTGCCTGAATGTCCTCTGTGGTCAGATGAAAAGAAAAGACGCGTACCACTTTTGCTCCGGCGCCCAACGATGCGAGCCGTGCCGCTTCAGCAGTCAGTTCAGGGACCAGACCGACGGTGACCATCCGTAATCCGCCGGCAGCACTGGAGCAGGCCAGACGGCGGTTATAGGGAATCCTGCCTGTCTGCTGCTCCAACTTGGCGAGGGCATGAGACAGGCCTTCGCCGATGTCCGTCTCAGCGGTTGTAAAGGCGGCAGCAGTGCCCAACAGCGAACAGGTGTCGACATCAACAGCAGTCACTTTAGTGAAAGTGCTGCCAAAATCAGTTAATAAAACGGCGTTCATGTGAATGAATCCGCTTCGGGCATCTTCAGGATTTCGCGGATCGCCTCAATAGCAGTCTCGGGTGATGTTCCCGGTGGGAAAACCCGGTCAAATCCCATATCCAAAAAACGCTTCTCAACCTCGTTGAATTGCTGCTTGCCGACAACCAGGTTGCCGCCGACAATCATCGGAATGCCGGAAAGACCCGATTCATCGCACTTCTGGCGCAGACCCCGGCAGTCCAGCTCGCCGTGGCCGTAGAGCGAGGAAACGACGATGACATCGGCAGCAGCCTCGATCGAAGCCGCTATGAATTCTTCCTGTGAAACCATCACGCCGAGGTTGATGACTTCAAAACCGGCTGATGTAAAAGCATAATCAAGGATTTTGTTGCCAACAGCGTGGACATCTGCACCAATAACACCAAGAACAATCTTTTTCGGTTGCATTTTTTACCTCGAGGCAGCCAATCAGATTGACTGCGGTATTGTACTATAACAATAAAGTATGATAGATATAGTACAATGTCAAGGCAAAAGATTCGAACGGATCAAATTTACAGGCGTATTTTCTCGGTTCTGTAGATCGTTTCAATTCTGTCGCTGACGTAAAGCATCGATCCCTGTTCAATCTGATAATGAAAAGATAGAATTTTTCCGGATCGATTGAATGATTGAAGCTGAGATGCTTCACGGGAGGAACTGAAACGTAGATGATTGGGCGGCAGAATCAGCCAGTCGCAGGCGGACAGGAAGCGATCCAGCCCGTCATCACCGAAAAAGGATATTTGCGGTGCCTGGTCAAGAACACAGTATTTTTTGCAGGCATTGGTGATCAGTTCGGAAAAACGCTGGCTGGCGCACAGGATGCCTACATTGGCTCTTGCGGGGATACGCGCCAGTTCAGCTGCGGTTTGAGGTGAGACGGAGAGGACCATCTGGATCAGTTTATGATTATGCGGCAGCAGGGCTTTCAACTCCTGAAAATGTGAGGCGGTCGTAATCAGGAGATCGACATCAGGATCAAATGACTGCTGGCCGCTGAGAACGGCGTCAAGCAGAAATTCATAAAGATCGACATGGGGCAGCTCGGATAATTGTAGGCTGATGATCGATAAAGCTTCCGGTGAGCAGTCGATCGCGCCGACGCGGACATTCTTGATGGTCTGCTCGCGTGCCCGCAGCTTCAGATCGAGAAAAATACGGATCTCCTGCGGTGAGAATGCAAGTTCGTCCAGCCTTTCCAGCAGTTGGTCGATCGCTGCCATGGCCTGTTCTTTTTTGCTGACCGCCTGGTTCAAGTCGTTAACGAATGTACCTCGCCCCTGGATTTTCCGGATCAGCCCCAATTGTTCCAATGTGTCATACGCGTGCTTGACCGTGCCGCGCGCGATGCCGGTTTGTTCGGACAGGCTGCGGACGGTCGGCAGCTGAAAACCAGCGGCCAGGGCACCACTGCGGATCTGACGGTGGATATGGTCGACAATCTGCTGATAAATGGGAACAGAGCTGGCTTCATCGAACGTGATCAACACGGCCGCACCTTCTTTCATTCTTTAAACAATGGATCATATTGATATAGTACATTTCACATTTAGATTGTGTCAATAACGGTCGTTCAACTTGACTGGCGATTGAGTTCTGCTGCGTTAACTGATCTGTTCAAACAGATGGTGCATCATATCCCGTGTACGCGCTGCAGAGCCAATCGAACAACAATGAGCTGCTGATATAAAGTTCTTTACAGATGATGCGATTGAAGAATATAATGATATCGAATTTTTAACAATCTCATAAATCTGCAACCAGTGAACAACACAATAAAGCCAGTGTTCTATCGGCACAAAATCGTCATTAAGAAGCATTTTGAGAAAGCTGGATCATGAGGAGAAATAAGATGAAACGTATGTTATCAGCGTTGCTGCTTGTAGCGTTTATCTTGTCAATCTCAAACTAACAAATCAAACAATA
>JAAYBY010000116.1 GCA_012729935.1 Clostridiaceae bacterium
CTTACCCTCGATAACGGAAGTCGAAGAGGCAGAGGGTGTGAGGGTAAAGATGCGGTCACTGAATGATTCAGCGGTTACGGCAATACCAGGCGTCGTGGTGACGGTGCCGCAAAGCACCTGCATGCCCCAGTCTTTCAGGTTGTTGTAAGCATTGACCGATTTTTCGGCGTCATGTTCATCATCCTGAAAATTCAAATCAAACTGCAGTCCGCCAAGTGCGTTTACTTCGGCAAGGGCGATCTCAGCGCCTTTGGCGACAGATGATCCGTACACAGCTGCTCCACCGGTCAGCGGGCCAATACCACCGATTTTTATGGCTTTGTCAGTTGTGCTGTCTACGGCGGTACAACCGGCCAGGACAAACAAGCCAAGGGCTAGAATGAGTGCGAAGATACGGAAACGATATGCGTGCATTTGTTTGTTACCTCCTTAAAGTCGTGATCGGGTGCCTGATCAGATTGGATCTTGTGACTGCGGCAGAGCTGCAGTTTGCAGACCCTGAATATGGACGAATTATACGGGTTGACATGAAAGATGTCAACCTGTGACTTGCAATCACGTTCGTTTGCTAAAGGGCTTTCCCGATAAGAAGCTCAACGGGTGGCGACCAGAACGCAAGCCTGTACGACTTGCAGCCCCAGCTGTTCTGCCAGTTCACCCAGTTCATCGCTGTACGTACCCGGTTGAAACCAGACATAGGGAATGCCCAGGCGGGCAGCTTCTTCGATAAATCCTTTTCCGATGCGCGGGTTTACCACGAGGTTGACAACCCGGATTTTTGCCGGTACGGACGATAAGTCAGGATAGCATGGATCACCATCGACGGTATCGTAACGGGCATTGACGGCGTATGTGTCATACCCTTTGCGTTTCAGTTTATGATAGATCATGTTGCCATATTTTTCCTGGTTCTGGTTGGCCCCGACAACAGCCCATACTTTTTCTTTCAACATCATTTCTTCCAGCATTTTTGTTTCCTCCTTTTGTCAATCTATTATCATTCAGCAAATGCTGTTTGTTTCCTGCCATATTTCTTTTATAAAGGAGGAAGTGTGTCTATGCAAGGCCAAGTGGCCAGACAAATACATTTCCGTCTGTTTTCGGTGCAAACAATGACGCTCTGCCACCTGATGGTGGCAGAGCGTAGTCTTGTTCTTTGTTTTTTTAGCCGGTATTTTCATCTCGATCATAGCCGGAAGGTCAGGGTTATTCATCTAACTGGTTGATAATCCGGACCAGGGGCGAATCAGGACCGAGGATCAGGGTCTTGTCGCCCTGCATCGCCTTCTTCAACGCCTCCAGTTCCCGCACAAACAGGTAGAATTCAGCTTTGTCCGGATCATTATACAACTCTTTAAGAATGCGCATGTATTCTTCTTCACCTTCACCCTGAAGGCGCTGGGCTGCGGCTTGGGCCTGGCCGATCGTAATCTCTATTTCCTTGTCTGTTTCGTTACGGATTTTGGCTGCTTCGTATTCGCCTTCTGCTTTATAGGAGGCTGCCATCTGCGAACGTTCGGAGACCATGCGGGCAAAGACCGCGGTGGTGTTGTCTTCGGGCAGATCAAAACGTTTGATTTCCACAGAGAGGATATCGACGCCATATGGACGCAGACTGGCGGCCACCTGCTCAGTGATCTGATTGTTAAGCGAGGTTCTACCGGCTTCCGCGTCAGAGATGATTTCATTTTGCTGCAGCTGGCCCATCAGATTTTTTATGACGCTATAGGTGCTGGC
>JAAYBY010000117.1 GCA_012729935.1 Clostridiaceae bacterium
ACGGTAAAATGAACAAGCATGTTTCGATCGGCTAAACGATCTGTGATCACGTGTAAGCATCACAGCAGGAGGTCATTTATGAGTCAAGCAGACAACCCCAACCAATCCGGTTCATCACCAAAAGATCCGGCCAGGAATGCAAATCAAAGCCATTCCAATCGGAACAAGCGAACCTATCGTCAATTTGGTCCGGAAACATCACAGAAAAGTTCCGCCAATCAAAGAAGCACGTCGCCTAATGAGCGATCCGGCAATGAGCGGTCCAGACCGGTTGAACAAAACCGTCCACCGAAAAACAATCAAAACACAGCGGCTGATCGGACGCAGAGACAGCCTCAGGCAGGTTCGCAGTCAAACAGATCGTCCAGTCGTTCCCGGAATAAAAGAAACAACCGCAGCAGATCACAAACTCCAGCTAACCAGAATCGTCCGGTTGCGGCGAGTAATACACAGCACGACCGCCCGTCGGGTCCGGCTGGCACAGAGATCAAACACCCGGAAAATCGATCCAATCAGACAGTAAAAACCCAGACGCCGAATACTCAGCAAAACCAGGCGGTTAAAAATCAGCAGCCCCGTCGCAAACGTTCATCAAACAGACCTGCTCAGCACGCATCAGATTCGAACAGATCAGCCAGATGGGAAAAAAAGATTCTGGCCGAAGAGACTTATGAAGATATTCGCAGGGATATAGACCGGATCGAAAAAGAGATCTGGCTCGAAATTGCCGGACTGCATACCATCAAACTGGATGCCTGAAATCCGGAAATATCCTGAAGTGCCTGTTAACGCCTTTGCCTCTGGAAGGATGCCGTGATGGATTATACCGATCAGAATCAGCGTCCATTGCTGGAAGCCCTGTATGCATACGCCGCGGAAAATCGAATCAGCTGGCACATGCCGGGACATAACAACGGGGAAGCCTGGCCACTTTCTTTTCGCGGGAATCTGGCATCTATTGATACAACCGAATTAGCTGTGACCGATGATCTCAATCATCCGGAAGGGCCGGCAAGGCATGCAATGCTGCTGGCGTCGAAGGCATTCGGTTCGGGATACACCCGATTTTTAACATCAGGATCAACAACGGCGATTCAACTGCTGCTGGCCGCAGCAGTTGGCACAGACGGCAAAATGCTGGTCGCCCGAACCTGTCATCAATCCGTCGTTCACGCAGCTGCCTGTTTAAATATTGAGCTGATTTTGTTCCATCAGACCGGCTATCCTGAGCATGAGAATCAGCTTCATCCGAAATTCTCGCTGTTTCCCCAGGCGACCCAAAGAGATGTGGAAGTGGCAATGGATGAAAATCCGAATTGCCGGACGGTCTGGCTGACATCACCGGATTATTATGGGAATTGTGCAGCTATCAGACAAATCGCTGATTGTGTTCATCAACGAGGCGGCCGCCTGCTGGTCGATGAAGCTCACGGAGCTCATTTCTGTTTTGCAGAGGGACTACTGCCTCCGTCAGCGCTGAAATCCGGCGCCGATGCCGCTGTCCAAAGCGGACACAAAACGCTGCCCGTCCTGACAGGCGGAGCCCTGCTTCACATCAGTCAGGATGCATTGGACAATGGATCACTACCTGCAGAAGAGGTTGACCGGCTGCTGCCGGTTTTTCAGTCGTCAAGTCCGTCTTTCCCGATCGCTGCCAGTCTGGATTACGCCCGATCTTCTATGGTTGAGGAAGGGAGAGAGCGTGTACTTGAGCAGCTTGCGCTGTTCGTGGATTTTGGTCTTGACCTGGATCCTCGGCTGATTTGCCGGCCGGAACGAACCTCGTTATCTCTATCAGCGCAGGGTATTGATTATGACCCTTTACGCCTGGTCGTGACCACGCGGGAACCTGCTTGGCTGTTCGTCGTTAAAGCATTGGCGGCTCAGCTTCACCGGTTGAAAATGGATATTGAGTACGCAGATCTGACCCGTCTTGTTTTGATTCCTTCTCTGTGGCAGACCCGAGAAAACTGGCAGCTGCTGGCGAGCGTTCTCAATGAATCCGTGCGTTCGCTGTCGTTTCAGTCGACCGAAGGCCTGCAACAAGGAACAAAATTGATGGAACTTGAAGAGAAGTGGCGAAATTTTTTGCCGCCACGCAGCGCAGATCGATCGCTTACTGCTCGCGAAGCCCTGCTTGGCAAACAAAAACGTCAGTATGTTCCGCTATCTGAATCAGCCGGCTATTATGCAGCCAGGCCACTGGCTCCTTATCCGCCTGGGGTGCCGATCATCTGGCCGGGCGAACGGATCGATGCTGAAGCGGTTGATTTTATGACGGTATTGTTGGAGAATAGCATCAGCATCAGTGGGATGACGAACGATCAGGTGCCCGTCATCATGTAATCTTTTCATCAGGAGCGTATATGTTGTATAATGAATCCAGGACAACGCACACAGATCCGTTATCATCGCCTGCCCGAGGTCGGTTGATTACATTTGAAGGCATTGATGGTTCCGGCAAATCAACACAGATTGACCATTTGTCCCGATCGCTTACGGCTTCAGGCCACCAGATCATGGTTTTGAGGGAACCGGGCGGGACTCGGATAGGTGAATCAATCCGAAGTATTTTGCTGGATCGGTCAAACACAGACATGTGTATGGAAGCTGAACTGCTTTTATTTGCCGCAGCCAGAGCACAGATTGTGCAGGAAGTGATTGTACCGGAACTGGAAGCGGGACGATGGATCATCTGTGATCGGTTCGCTGATTCAACAACTGCCTACCAGGGTTATGGACGACAACTGGATCTGGCCGTTATTGCTTCACTGAACCAACTGGCTGTGGGATCATGCAAACCGGACATGACGATTTGGCTGGATTTGCCTGTTGAAACGGCACTGGAGCGGCTCGCTCAGCGCGAACGAAAACAGGATCGCATGGATCAGGAAAATATTGCATTCATGGAACGGACACGCGAAGGCTATCGACAGCTGGCTGATGCAGAACCCGATCGAATCGTCCGGATGGATGCGACACAATCAGAAAAAGAGCTTGCTGAAATGATTTACCGCACAGTAAGGGAGGACCTAAGCACATGAAACTCATATTTGCTATTGTACACGACGAAGACAGCCCGCGGCTCATGGCGGAACTGAACCGGGCAGGTTACCGGGTCACCAAACTCAATTCGACTGGCGGATTTCTCCGCTCCGGCAACACAACGCTCATGATCGTGGTAGACGACGACCAGCTCGACGATGTGCTTTCGATCATCAGAAAATATTCCAGCAGCCGACAGGCAGCCATTAACACCAATGTCACACCTTCGTCAATGGGCGGGTCATATATACCCTATCCAGTCGAGGTGATGGTCGGTGGCGCAACTGTGTTTGTGCTGAATGTGGAACATTTCGAGAAAATGTAGCATGTTCCATACCATTATTGGTCAAGAGGAAACAAAGCAGCGCCTCGGTCATGCTCTGACAAGCAATCCGGGGCATGCTTATATCATGACAGGACCTCGCGGCGTTGGACGCAAAACCATCGCCCGGGCCTTTGCAGCCGGATTGCTTTGTGAAAATCCGGATATGAACGGTGCGTGTGGCCAGTGCCCGTCGTGCCGCTATTTTCAAAACAGCAGCCATCCGGACTACAGGGAAATTCTGCTGACAGGCAAAGAGAAAGTCATACCGGTTGAAACCGTTCGCCAGCAGATCAGCGGCGATCTCCACCTGCAGCCGCACCTGGGGCGTCGAAAAGTGTTTTTAATCACAGCGGATGATCTGAATGAACAAGGTCAGAACGCGTTGCTTAAATCGCTTGAAGAACCGCCTGAGCCAGTTGTGTTTTTGCTCACTGCGCTCAGTGCTGACCATCTGCTGCCGACAATCGTCTCACGAGCGGTTGTCTGGCCTGTCCGCCGCAGCAAACCGGAAGATCTTGAACAGATATTGCACATGAAAGGATTTGACGAAGGTCCTGAAACCGCTTTTTATATCGCATTCAGCGGCGGAATTCCAGGCATTGCCGTTGAGATGGCCGCCAGTGACTGGTTTGCTGATCTGAGACAGGAAACCATTCAGTTCTTTTTGGATATTCCGACGATCAGCCGGGCTGATCTCTTGACAGACGGCTATGCTTTCCTTGACAATAATCGTCAGCGTATGCCAGATTTGCTGGATATACTTGAAAGCCTGATTCGTGATTTGCTGGTACTGCCGGTTTCCAGATCGACTGACAGATTGATCAACGCCGATCAGGCGGTCGTGTTGAAACGATTTCTCCAGTTTTGGCAGGACGAGAAGACTGCCAGAACCCATCTGACCCGGTCGCACGAAGCCTTGATGGCTGCCCGGCGCGGCCTGTCGGTCAATGCCAGCTTTGAAGGGCTGGCTTGTCAATTAATGCTCGCCTTGCGAAAGGAGCTTAAACATGCCTAAAGTTGTTGGTATCCGGTTTCACGGAACCGGAAAAACCTATCATTTTGACCCGGGATCACATGATCTTCACAAAGGTGATGCTGTGATCGTTGAGACCAGTCAGGGAATAGAGTTTGGTATTGTGTCCGACGATACCATCGAATTACCGGAGGAAAAACTGGCGGCACCGCTGAAAACAATTCTGCGGCTCGCTGACGCTGACGATCTGATCCGCTATGATGAAAACACACAAAAAGAAAAGGAAGCGTTCCAGATCTGTCAGGAGAAGATCGAGACACGAGATCTTGACATGCATCTCGTCAACGTCGAGTGCACATTTGACGGACGGAAGATCATATTCTATTTCACCGCAGACGGACGAATCGATTTTCGTGAGCTTGTCAAGGATCTGGCATCTGTTTTTCACACACGGATCGAATTGCGTCAAATAGGCGTACGTGATGAAGCCAGGATGATCGGAGGCCTGGGTGTTTGCGGGCGGGAGCTTTGCTGTCGTTCGTATCTGACAGATTTTGTACCTGTTTCGATTAAAATGGCAAAAGCTCAGAATTTATCGATGAACCCGGCTAAAATTTCCGGCGCCTGCGGCCGGCTCATGTGCTGTCTCAAATATGAACATGCCGCCTATGAGGATGTAACCAAGAGGATGCCGCGTCGAGGAACTGTTGTCACAACAGATGAGGGCAGGGGTACGATCGAGTCCGTCAATTTATTACGTGAAACAGTAACCGTCCGCCTTGACAAAGGCGGCGATGCCGATCTGCTGACACGACCCTATAATGAACTGGTCATTGGAGAAGGACGGATGCCAAAAAGCGATCGTCCCCAACCGGAGCATCAACAGGAGAAGGTACCGGTCAAATCCGAAGCCGTCGCTGATCAGTCTGAACAGTCGAACAAGGTGGAAAAGAAAAGCCGGAAACGACGTTCCGGACGAAGAAGAAGCGGGCGGCCCCGAAAAAAGAATCCGGAGACGCCTTCCGGTGATGCTGTCTGAACTGGAATAAGAGCCGGACGATGACTAAGCGCGATGACCGGGTGCAACTTGCCCCCGGGTCTGGTGAATGATAAAATGACCTGGAATGGGAGGTGACATAATGGCTTATCGTATAACAGACGCCTGTATTTTATGCGGTGCTTGTGAAAGTGAATGTCCGACAGAAGCGATTTCTGCCGGTGATACTCAGTATCATATCGATCCTGAAACCTGCATCGATTGTGGTGCTTGTGAAGCTGTCTGTCCGACAGGGGCGATCTTACCCGGTTGATTGAGTTTTCTTGAAGCAAGAAAGAGGATGTTCACAGAGAACATCCTCTTTTCTAAACGATATTACCAGAAAGGCTTGGTATGCTACAGTCCGTTACTGATCATGAATCTGTTTCTGGAAAGCCGGCGGTCCTTCAGCCCGGTGTTCTGACGCTTGTCGGCACGCCGATCGGCAATTTGGATGACCTTTCTCTGCGTGCGGCCGCGGCGTTATCTGAGGCAGATCTGATCGCGGCTGAGGACACGCGTCGAACCCGTCAGCTTCTGAATCATCTGGGTATTAGGAAAAAGCTGATCAGTTATCATCAGCACAATCTGCGTCAGCGTCAGTCATACCTGATCGATCAGCTCAAGGCAGGATGCCGCCTGGTGCTGGTTTCTGACGCAGGAATGCCCGGCATCTCAGATCCTGGTTCTGAACTGGCTGCTGCCTGCCTGGACGAGGATATTCCCGTATCAGCGATACCCGGTCCGACCGCATTGATTACAGCTCTTGTTGTGTCCGGGCTGGACACAAATCGTTTTGCCTTTGACGGGTTTTTGCCTGTTTCAGGACAGAAAAGGAAAAACGCTGTTCGTGATCTCCAACGTGAGACAAGAACGATCCTGCTGTATGAAGCACCCCATCGCTTAAGACAGACGCTTAAGGATCTTTTTGCAAACGGGTTGGGGGAGAGGCGGATCGCAGTGGTCCGCGAACTGACCAAACGGTTCGAGACGATCCTCCGCATGACGGTCGAAGAAGCTCATCAAACCATACAGGATGACATGATCCGCGGCGAATATGTGCTGGTTTTGGAAGGGCTGGACGCATATGAATCTCGCGTTCCGCAGACAGATCGTACGGACGATGAACCTGACAGGGACCTGGAACTGATCCAATCCATGCTGCAGGAAAATCGATCTGTCCGTGATATCGTCCGAATAATCGCCGGGCAGAGCCGTCGCAGCCGGAATGCGTTATACCAGCTGGCGCTGCAAACTGAAAGAGAACAGAAAAACACCACAAATAAAGCATGACAGGCCGCTGCCCGACGTGTGATCTGCCCGTCTGGTTGGCGATCGTCCCTGATCCTGCTATAATGGCGGATGAATCCTATCATAACGGCAGTGACATCAGAAAGACCAGGAGGGATGCGTTTTGAAACCGACATTCTACATTACGACTCCGATATACTATCCCAGTGACAAATTGCATATCGGCCACTCTTACACGACGGTAGCAGCCGATGCGATGGCACGCTATAAACGCCTCCAGGGCTTTGATGTCATGTTTGTCACCGGTTCCGATGAACATGGTCAGAAAATTCAGCGGCTTGCTGAGGGAAGAAACGTATCTCCAAAGGCGTACGTTGATCCGGTTGTCGCGAGCATCAAGGAGTTATGGTCTTTGCTTAACATCTCCTATGACCGCTTCATCCGGACGACAGATCCGGAACACGAGGCGGCGATCCAGTATATTTTTCAAAAACTGTACGACCAGGGAGATATCTACAAAGATGAATATGAGGGCTGGTATTGCACGCCATGCGAGGCCTTCTGGACAGAAACACAGCTTAATGACCACAAATGTCCGGATTGTGGGCGGCCGGTTGAACTGACAAAGGAGGAAAGCTACTTCTTCCGTTTGTCGCGCTATCAGGATCGGCTGATCGAATTGTTTGAAAATCAGCCTGACTTCGTGCAGCCAGCCAGCCGGGCTAATGAAATGCTGAACAACTTTTTGAGACCGGGTCTGGATGATCTGTGTGTTTCGCGAACAACCTTTAACTGGGGCGTCAAAGTCCCGTTCGACCCGAAACATGTTGTTTACGTCTGGATTGACGCGTTATCCAACTACATCACCGCTTTGGGATATCCGGAAACAACCGATGCATTCAAACGATACTGGCCAGCCGATATTCATCTGGTCGGCAAAGAGATTATTCGCTTTCACACGATTATCTGGCCGGCAATGCTGATGGCACTGCAGATTCCACTGCCCAAGAAAGTATATGGTCATGGCTGGCTGCTGTTTAAAGACGGAAAAATGTCAAAATCGCGTGGCAATGTCGTTGACCCCGTCATCCTCTGCAGACGCTATGGAGTCGATGCGATCCGCTATTTTCTGCTGCGGGAAATCCCGTTCGGTGCTGACGGTAATTTTTCAAACGAGGCTCTCATTAACCGGATTAATTCTGACCTGGCAAATGATCTGGGTAATCTTGTGAGCCGAACCACGGCAATGATTGACCGCTATTTCCCAGAAGGGTTGCCAGCGCAGCGGACCGAAGAGGCAGGAGATCGTGAGCTGCAACAAACCTGCGGACAGTTGAAAGGCCGTGTTGAAGCCGCGATGGAACAGCTGCAGTTCAGTCAGGCGCTTTCTGAAATTTGGCTCGTAATCAATCGGAGCAACAAGTATATTGACGAGACGACGCCCTGGATACTGGCCCGGTCAGACGAAAACCGGTCACGTCTGGCAGCGGTGTTGTTCAACCTCGCGGAGGCCATCCGGATCATCTCGATTTTGCTGCAACCGTTTATGCCGGAGACGCCGAAACAGATCTGGACTTTTCTCGGACTTACAGATCCGAATTTGACAGACTGGTCATCGGCTGAGGAATTCGGCTTATTCCGATCGACGGG
>JAAYBY010000118.1 GCA_012729935.1 Clostridiaceae bacterium
CAGGACATAGCCTGATTTTATCCATTTAAGCGATCATAAGACAGACTTGACAATACTTTTTACAAATCATTCACAACTCTGCGTTATAATATTGTTAAGTTCATATTATTGTGCATATTTTCAGACATCTATTTTTTGAGGGGGGATTAACGTGTTGTTCGGAAATGCCGCTGACAAAATTGATGGTTTTGTCGCCAAAGGGAAGAGCCAAAAAGTCATTCCACTCCTGGAAACCAAGAACAAGGAAACCCGTCTGAGAGCCATTGAAGCACTTGGCAAAATTGCTGACGACCATTGTGTTCATGCGCTCATACCTCTATTATCGGACTCAGATCCTGAGATCAGAAAGCAAACAGCAATCAGCATGGGTGACATGAAGAAAGACGTCTGCAAAACACATTTGCAAAACAGGGTCCAGATTGAAAAAGACCACGATGTTCTGGACGCGATTCACGATGCAATCATGCGCATCACGAAGGAAGTCGGTCTGGTCAAGTAATAAGAAATCGTTTCACATTAAAAAATTGAGCCCCGCTGTATGACAGCGGGGCTTTTGGCGTCCCGGACAGGAATTGAACCCGTATCAGCAGCTCCGGAAACTGCTGCCTTATCCATTAGGCCACCGGGACACAGTATTTCATTATAGGGTATCATTATCCAAAAATCAATCAGTACGCAACGGGTAGCCAGCAGATTTTTGACTAAGATGCAGCTGTATCGCTGTTAACCGATTCAGGATCCATCGCAAAAAAATAGATGCCTCAGTTTCCGGGTGATCTCCGATTTTTCTTTTGCAGCATGACGAAATAAAACATAGGGCTGAGTCCCTGCATTAAACAGCAGCAGACCCTTGTACTGATCCTGATTGATGACCAGAGACAATGTTTTCATATCCGGCTTGACAGAGGTGTCATACTTCAAAAGAATATGTTGATGCTGTTGTTCAATTCGGACAAAACCATTTCGCCCTGCAGCATAGCGGATGTACGACACATCAACCAACATCATGACAGATTCCGGTAATTCACCATAGCGATCCAGACACTCATCCAATATATCCTGGTAATCAGCCCGGGAAGACAAACCGGCAATCCGTCGATACAGATCCATTCGCTGGCCCTCATCCGGCACATAGGACGGTGGAATATAGGCATCTATCTTTAAGTCGACAACAGCTGAAATTCTTTGTTCCTGCGGCTGTCCCTGCAACTCACGAACAGCTTCGTCAAGCATACGGCAGTACAGATCATATCCGATTGATTCCAGGTGTCCATGCTGTTCAGCACCAAGCAAGTTTCCTGCGCCCCGAACCTCAAGATCGCGCAGAGCAATTTTGAATCCTGCGCCAAGCTCTGTAAAATCACGTATGGCTGTCAGACGTTTTTCGGCGATTTCTGTCAGTATCCTGTCTTTTCGATAGGTGACATAGGCGTAGGCCTGCCGATTGGAGCGGCCGACTCGTCCACGCAGCTGATATAACTGTGCCAGTCCCAGTCGATCCGCATTCTCAACAATAATGGTGTTTACATTGGGCATGTCGATACCGGATTCTATGATTGTGGTACAAACCAGAACATCATAGGCCTGATGAATAAATGAGCTGATCACATCCTCAAGCTGGCGTTCTCCCATTTTCCCATGAGCGCAGGCTATCCTGATTCCCGGCAGCTTCTGCTCGATTTCCGAAGCTTTCTCCAGAATCTTGCGCGTGTCATTAAAGAGATAGAAAACCTGGCCATGGCGGGATACTTCGCGCAAGATCGCTTCCGTTACGATCTCCTCATCATATTCCATGACATATGTCTGCACAGGTCTGCGATCTAGGGGCGGCTCCTCAAGCACACTAATGTCACGAATACCCGACATAGCCATATGAAGCGTTCTTGGTATCGGTGTAGCACTCAGGGACAGGACGTCGACGGATGGCCATTCGGCCTTCAGCTTTTCTTTATGGTCTACTCCGAACCGTTGTTCTTCATCAACGATCAGCAAACCCGGCTTCTTTAAAACAATGTCGCTCGAAAGAATCCGATGAGTCCCGACAACAATATCAACAGACCCTTTTTTCAGGCCTTGGATGGTCGCATTTTGAGCCGATCGCGAAACAAAGCGGCTCAGCAGTCCCACGGTCACGGGGAACCCCTCCAGCCGCTGCACCAGATTATCGTAATGCTGCTGCGCCAGCACCGTTGTCGGTGCCAGAACGATCCCCTGATAACCACTCGTCACGCACTTGAACAGCGCGCGAAAGGCAACTTCTGTCTTGCCGTATCCGACATCACCGCATAAGAGGCGATCCATGATCCGGTCGGATTCCATGTCTGCCTTGATCTCCAAAATACTCTTAATCTGGTCCTGCGTTTCTTCGTAAGGAAACTGTTCTTCAAACTCCTGTTGCCAGATTGTATCCGACAAAAAAGACAACCCTTTGATCGCAGCACGTTCTGCATACAGTTTGATCAGATCAGTCGCCAGTTGGCGTATGGAGGTCCGTGCGCGTTCCTTCATTCGCCCCCATTCCTGACCGCCCAATTTTGACAGCTTTGGTTCATGCGCATCTGCACCGACATATTTTTGAATCTGGTCCAGACTTTCCATCGGGATGTACAACGTGTCATTTCCGGCGTATGTGATTTTCAGGTAGTCGCGGCGAATGCCCTGGTTGGCTATATTGACCAGCCCATCATATCGACCGATTCCATGATCATCGTGAACAACTCGCTCTCCTGGAACAAGATCACTGAAAAAATCAATTTTGAGACCTTTTTCTGAATGCCGTCTCCGATGCCTTTTTTCTGTTCCAAAAAGGTCCTGTGAGCCAATGACCAGAAGCCTGGCGCCCGGCCAGGTAAATCCTCTGGGTAAGCTCTGTTGAAAAATGTCAGGCTCAACACCTTGCTCAGCGAATCGTTGAGTCAGTCTGGCCTCTCGAGGTTCAGATCCGGCAAAAAGGATCGCCCGGCCGCCTGATCGGATCCACTCGTCTACATCGGTAATCAGCTGCTGCTCCCGACCGCGGTAGCTGTCTGATGGCCGGGACTGAATCGTCACCGATCGAGCGCCCGGAAAACCGTTTCCGGACGACAGAATCTGGCACATTGCTATCGACGGATGAATCTGATCCAGTTTACGACCGATATCGATACTTTGAAACATGATTGACCGGGTAGACGGAAAACTCTGTCCTTTCTCCAGCATCATGCGGATTCGCTCGTGAAACTCAGCCTGACCTGCATCTGATCGATGACGAAAACGTGCCGGTTCATCGACGATAACCAGCGCATTAAGATCTGCCGCATAATCCAGAATGCTTGAGGCGTCCGGATAGATGTACGATAGCCAGCGATCAAGAGCCGGAAAGCGAATCTGCTCCCGTACACGTTCGGCATCATGCTGCATCACTCGTGTCAGGTGTTCAGTCAGGTTCCGGTCTGCACCCTTTTGGCGGGCATGCAGAACGGCCGACTGACCTTCATTCAGAATCTGGTCTGCCAACTGATCCGGATGGATCGCAACGGTGAGAATTTCCCGGACCGGAGGAATTACGATCTCTGTCAACATTTCAATTGATCGCTGACTCTCGAGATCAAATCGCTTGATCGCATCAATTTCGCGATCGAAAAAAGAAATGCGGATACCTTCAGCAGGCTCATCATCAGCAACGGACGGAACAAAATCGACAATATCTCCTCGATGAGCAAATTGACCTGCGCCATCGGTCAATCGAACCGGCTCATAACCAACTGATGCCAGCTGATGTGTCAATGCAGCTACGTTCAGTTCCTGGCCAACTGATAACCGGATCATCTGACGAGATAGAAGCGAGACGGGCGGCAACTTCTGCAGCGTTGCTGAGGCAGGGATGATGATTGCCCCGAATTGATTTGACAGCATCCGGGTCAGGATGGCCATTCTCTGATATTCAGACTCGTGGCTGACCGCCTCAACATCAGTCAGATTCCACTCGCGCGGTCTGAAAATGAAAACCGGATCATCCATCAGTGCTTTTAAATCAGACGCGACGGCACGGGCTTTCAATTCGTCAGGCACGAGAAAACAGATGCGCCTATGCAAATCAGTTGACAGGCGCCAGGCCAGCCAGGATTTAAGCGGATCCGGTAAACCGGACACATTGATGGATTGTCCGCCCTTCGCCTCAAGCCATTTAACGAGTTGTGAATAAGCCGGATCAGCTGAATCGTCAGCGATCAACCTTTGTTTTCCGTCAGATATCATGATTGTAACAGCTCGCTGTCTTCAGATTCTTCATCCGTACGTTTGTTATATGTTTGCATAGCAGTTTCCAGACCTTTTTTGATGGTGATAATGGCTGCATCCGCAGCTTGATTGATGACCTGTTGCCAGTTTTCTCTGCGATCGCGAGGCACTTTGGAAAGCACGTAGTCGGCCAGATCCATCTGTTCATTTTTGGGTCCTATGCCAATCCGAATTCTCGGGAAAGATCGATCCTGCAGTTCGTCTATCACTGACCGCATGCCGTTGTGCGTGCCGGGGCCCCCGTTCGAGCGAATTCTCAGCGTACCGAACGGCAGGTCAATATCATCGTAAACAACCAAACATTGAGACAACGGTATATTGAAGTAGCGAACAGCAGCCGCAACAGCTTCACCACTTCGATTCATATACGTCAATGGTTTTAATAAAAGACACCGACTGCCATCCAGCGAAATCTCAATGATCTGGCTGTTAAATCGTTCACGATTGAACGACAGTGAATAAGTTGAAGCAATCTGATCCAAAACCTGATATCCGGCATTGTGCCAGGTTTCCTGATAGGCTCGTCCTGGATTCCCGAGGCCTGTTATTAACCAACGTTGATGTGTCAAGGGCATCTCCTTTGTCTCAATGACATCCTTTTTTCGGTACACTATAAGCACACCAAACCGGCCGGTTTTTTCAAGTGACCGGCTGTTACCTGTTTCATTTTCACCTATTATAGCAAATGCATCGGGTATTGTGTGGAAAAAGGTATTTTTATCCTGTGGATAATGTGGATAACTC
>JAAYBY010000119.1 GCA_012729935.1 Clostridiaceae bacterium
GCTTTGACCTTCGATGTCATCGGCGAGGATATCTTAATCACGGGTGCTGGACCCATCGGAATTATGGCAACAGCAATCTGCCGACACATTGGTGCGCGCCATATAGTCGTCACAGATGTCAACGATTACCGTCTTGATCTTGCCCACAGCATGGGGGCCAGCCGAACTGTCAATATTCGCAGCCAGTCTCTGCAGGATGTGATGCAGGATCTGCACATGAAAGAGGGATTTGATGTTGGACTTGAGATGTCCGGCAGCCCGAGCGCGTTGAACCAAATGGTCGACACCATGTATCACGGCGGAAAAATTGCTTTGCTGGGTATTCCTGACCGTATCACACCGGTCGACTGGGAAAAAGTAGTTTTCAATGGCCTGACAATCAAAGGGATCTATGGCAGGGAAATGTTTGAAACCTGGTATAAAATGAGCACAATGCTGCAAAGCGGTCTTTCAATCAATCCGGTTATTACGCATCGCTTTCCAGCCAAAGATTATCAGGAAGGCTTTGAGACGATGATGTCCGGTCAATCAGGCAAGGTTATATTGGACTGGACAGCGTCATTTTGAAGAGGCGGGAAATGGATAAATCTGTTTGGTGTGCAATCAAACAGATTGTTTTGGGGCTCTGTTAACGAAGAATGGAAGAAGACGAGATTTGAAACGGAAATGGAGGTTGACAATGAAGCAGGCATACACGGTTTTCAAAGACACATTGAAAGACATTGACGCTAAGGGTCTGCGTAAGACCGAGCGAATTCTATCCGGACCACAGGGGGCTTCTATCCAGACAACTGAACGATCGGCGGTTCTAAATTTGTGTGCCAATAATTATCTGGGACTTTCATCTGACAGCCGCGTTATCGAGGAGGCGAAAAAGAGTTACGACCAATATGGGTTCGGACTTTCGTCAGTCCGCTTCATTTGCGGAACACAGACGATACACAAACAGCTTGAAGAGGCGGTCAGCGATTTTCTTGGAATGGATGATACGATCTTGTATTCATCATGCTTTGATGCGAACGGCGGATTATTTGAAACCCTGTTAACGGATGCAGATGCAGTGGTCAGCGATGAGCTGAACCATGCCAGCATTATTGACGGGATCCGCTTGTGCAAGGCCGAACGCTATCGCTATCGGAATAATGACATGACAGATCTTGAGTGCCAGCTTCAGGCTGCCAGGCAAAATAAAGCAAGAATCATCCTTATTGTGACAGACGGTGTGTTTTCGATGGATGGTACTTACGCAAATCTTACTGCGATCTGTGATCTAGCTGATGAGTATGAAGCGCTTGTCATGGTTGATGACAGCCATGCAGTCGGATTTGTCGGGCCGAACGGACGCGGTACTCCCGAATACTGCGGTGTGACTGATCGGATTGATATACTGACCGGGACATTCGGCAAAGCCCTGGGCGGTGGCAGCGGCGGCTATACAAGTGCCAGACAACCAATTGTAGATCTGCTGCGCCAGAGAAGCAGGCCTTATCTCTTTTCCAACACCCTGGCACCTGCTATTGCAGCCGCGACACTCGAGGTTATCCGGATTTTGAAAACAGATCACTCGCTGAAAAACAAGCTGGATGAGAATACGAAGCTCTTCCGGTCACTGATGCAGAAAAGTGGCTTTGATATCATTCCAGGCACACATCCGATCGTTCCCGTTATGATTTATGATGAGGAGAGAACCGTTCAGATTGCTGACCTGCTTCTCGAACAAGGAATATATGTCATCGGATTTACATATCCTGTTGTTCCGTTGGGCAAGGCACGTATCAGAACGCAGGTGTCAGCAGCACATACTCCGGATCAACTTGTATTCGCTTCCGAATGTTTCCGAAAGTTTGCAGTCAACAAATAAACTTACTTAAGCATGAACAAACATCATTGGAAAAGCCGATCTCGGTGATGAGATCGGCTTTTGTTTATGTGATTGAAGAACGAATATCCGGTTTACAGACTACCGTCCTTTTTGGCCATGTAACGAACGAGATCGACAACACGATTGCTGTATCCCCATTCATTGTCATACCAGGTAACAATCTTGAAGAAGCGTTTTTCGCCTTTCAGATTGTTCTCAAGTGTCGCCAGACTGTCATAAATGGATGAACGCTCGTCATGAATGAAATCGGTGGATACCAGCGGATCTTTTGAATAACCGAGGTAGCCCTTCAAATAGGTCTCCGAAGCTTCCTTCATCTTAGCATCGATTTCTTCGATGGATGTGTCACGCTCTGCTGTAAAGGTCAGGTCAACGACTGAACCGGTCGGTGTCGGAACGCGAAATGACATGCCGGTCATTTTTCCTTTAACCTGGGGTAATACTTCGCCGACAGCTTTGGCTGCGCCAGTGGTTGAAGGAATGATGTTGATAGCGGCGGCACGTCCGCCTCTCCAATCTTTTTTTGAAGGACCGTCGACTGTCTTCTGTGTCGCCGTGTATGAGTGAATGGTTGTCATCAGGGCTTTTTCGATGCCAATGCCTTCTTTCAAAAGCACATGGACAACAGGAGCCAGACAGTTTGTTGTGCAGGATGCATTCGACACGACGTGATCTGTCTTGGAATCATACTCGTTCTCATTAACACCCATAACAAGTGTTTTCATGCCGCCTTTTCCAGGTGCAGAAATAACAACTTTCTTGGCGCCGGCAGTTAAATGGCCAGAGGCTTTTTCCAGAGTTGTGAACAAGCCGGTTGCTTCGATGACATACTCAACACCAAGCTCTTTCCAGGGAAGCTCTGCCGGGTTGCGGGTAGCCATGATACATTTAATTTTATTACCATCAACAACAATAATATCGCTCTCTTCCAGATCTGCACTGCTCTTTTCAGTTGTGACAGGCAGGCCAAAGCGACCTTGTGTTGAATCAAACTTCAACTGATACGCAAAATAATCCGCGTCTGTTGAAACATCGACAACAGCTACGACATCGATCTCTTTACCGAGCAATCCCTGATTAGCAATGGACTGCAAGACCAGACGGCCGATGCGACCAAAACCATTGATACCTACTTTGATAGCCATGATTTTTCCTCCTTATATTCCCAGTCAAGGGCTGTTAAAACTCAATCATAGTAATTTTATCGGAAAACAGGCTAAAAATCAATGTAAACGTTACCGCTGAGCCGTCAAATTTGGACGCGCAAAACGTGATATTTTAGTCTGAAGTGACTAAAAAAGAGATGATTAAGGATGATATGTCCAGGGTTCAATCGATTCAAGCCCGATTCATCACATAGGAACGGCCGGCCTATCTCTTTCCGAAATATCAATGATTAGCTGACGGTTCAAAACACAATCAATTGTCGTATTTTGCCGGTTCACTGGTTAGTACTCGCCAAAACAAAGACTGATAACATATATACAAAAGATTAAGAGAGGAGGTGACTTTGTGTATATTACGTACCGCTACCGCTTCTATCCGTCAAAATGGCAAGCTGAGTATATCGATCAGAAGATGGAGATGGCAAGAAAAACGTACAATCAGTTGATTCACTGGTATCTGCAGCAGACTACAGATGTTCAGAATTCTATGAGGAGAGCTCATTCATCTGTCAGCGGATCTTTCTCTGATGATGAAGATGCGTCAATAGCCGATTCATCAAACGAGGTACCGATCATCAGAAATGTGAATCAGCACTTGATCGATCATTTTCTGACTGAAGATACACGTTGTTCGCTGGTTGATCGAACAATTGTCCTGCATGCCATCAAAACATTTGATCGTAATCGCATCGCAACTCAAGAACATCAAGGAATCATGCGATTTAAATCAATCGACCGCAAGCAATCCTGCACGATCTATGCTCGAGAACTATCATTATCGATTGACGGACCCAAATTACATACGACTTTGTTGGGAACCTGTTCTATCACCATGACCAGAAAACCTATAGGCCGCCTGTTACTGGCTACTTTCAGCAGAGCGACATCAGGGAAATATTATATTTCCTTGTTGATGAAAAAGAGAGATACGCAAAAAAATATCCGGAAGACTTTGAGTAAGCAATCCATCAGGATCGTTGGTATTGATGTGGGCTTAAGCCATTATTTGACGTTATCGAGTGGCTTCCATGTCAAGAATCCCAGATTTATGGACAGACAATTGAAGGCCATCAAACGCGACCATCATCGATTCTCGCGTGCACAGCCAGGAAGTCGGAATCAACGCAAAAAAAAGAGGAGGCTGGGAGTCAGGTACGAACATCTGAATAATCAGCGAAAATCATTTCTCCATCGCTTATCGACGCAGCTGATCAAAGATTACGATGTGATCTGTATTGAAACACTCGACATCGAAGGGATGAAGCGGCAGAGAAGGAGATCGCGTCAAATCTCGGATGCTTCATGGGGACAGTTTATTGAGATGCTAACGTATAAAGCAAAATGGAACGGGAAAGTCATTATGAAAGTTCCTCATCATCTCCCCAGTTCCAAACAGTGCTGCCGCTGCCGTTACATTAAAAGAGATCTGACATTGAGTGACAGGCACTGGAGATGTCCGCAGTGCCAGACTGAGCATGACAGGGATACCAATGCAGCTATTAACGTTCTCATCGCAGGGACAAAGCAGCTCCTGCGAACCTATCCTTCAACTGATCCCAAAGCACTTAAGCCGGCCCTGTCTGATCAGCGCTGATCAAGAATCAGACAGTCACCAGATCGTAATAAGACAGTGCTTAGGAATCCTACCGCACAGCTTGTGGAAAGTTACGCCTGCGGAGATCAGCGAATAGTTGGTCAAAGAAACAGGAAAATATCACTCAGCCTCGTGTGTATGCGTTTCAACCAGTTTTATTTGACTTTTAAAGGTCAGGATGATATATTCTCACTGGTCTGACACAGTATCTGCACCAACAATGGAGAGATGGCTGAGCTGGTCTAAGGCGCACGACTGGAAATCGTGTGATGGCTAATACCCATCCGAGAGTTCGAATCTCTCTCTCTCCGCCAAAAAAGCTCCTGAAAGTTTGTTCAGGAGCTTTTGCTTATGAGAGAGAAATGACAAAGCCATCACACGATTTAATTGTTCAGGGGAAAAGCAACATAAACTTGATGCGTTAAAATTGATATAAAATGAAAGCTAACCTTGTGTCCAGACTGTGCCGTCCTTTTTTGTGAATTTTCCCATGCAGACCTTAATAAAATCAACGAGCCATCCGATTCCAAGGCATCCGCCTGTCAGCAGCCAGACAATTCCTGTTCCTATTTTTCCAGTCATAAAACGATGAACACCTAGACCGCCAAGAAAAAAAGTGATTAATATTGCAGCCGTTTTGTCCATATCAACGCCTCCAACCTCAATTTTGAATGATGGCTTCTGAGCTCATCGTAAATCTAAAACAATCGACCGTCAAGCAAAATCGTCATCCAAATGTGACCTTTATATACTTTCATCCATCACTAAGTGAATTCCGAAGTACAGGCGTCAGGAATCTAGTTGTTGAGATTAATACTGTCGCATGTCTCGGATCTTTCCAAAACACTGAAAGATTCGATCATTAGGTCAGAACGCATGCTTCTCATTGTTTCTCTGACTGCCGTTTTTGTTTAGATACGACCAGAGCCACTACCAGAAAGGCAACTGCAAATGACAATTGAATCAATAAAGAAACAGCATAGCGGTTCATGAACGACCGGGATACAGATTCAGTGTGCTGAATCAGACGAATAGCGTTGATATACCAGTAGGTCGGGGTGAAACTGGCGACTGCCAGAACATTTTCGCCCAGCAACTCCTGAGGCACGAAGACTCCGCTGATAAAACATGTTCCAAGTGACACGACATTAGCGACAGCTTGCTGCATTCCTCGACTTCTGATGAACTGGCTGAGCAGAAAACTCAATCCCATGATCGTGATGATAAATACAAATGTATTCAGTACCAATAATAGCCATCGCGGAAAATCTGCGAAGCGCCTGTAGAAGAACAGACTAACAAGACAGAGAATCAAACAGGTGACGACGGCAAAAATCAAATTTCCGAGGATCAGCTGAAAATTATACTGTGTTATCTGAACGGGTGAGCTGAAATTACGCCTGCGGATGTCTTTGTTCTGAAAAGCAAGCATCAAAGATGATACACCGAGAATCATAACAGCAGTTAGTGAGTATGCCAAAAAGATGTAGAAATAGATCATTGAACTGAAGCCGTTTCCGGTTGCCTCAGAACGCAAAGATACGTCTGCCGACTGCTCCAGTACCTGATTGACTTGCCTGACAACAGTGCTTAATTCCATGTCCGGTGAAGCATTGAGAAATCTTGCTGTAGTTGTCAGATATCGATTAATTAACTGGTCTGAATAGGCACCCTGATAAGAATCCGGTAGTGTTGTCCGAATCAGTTTTGGATGGGTATCACCGTTTGCCAGCGCATTACCAAAACCGTTCGGAATTCGCAGCACGTAGACGATTTGGCGGAAGAAAAGCGCGTCAAGTATCTGATCACCTGATCCGTCAAGTTCGACAGGTTTGGCATACGTGTAGAGGTAATTCTTCAGCCCTTCAGACAGAGGGTGACCGGTGTCATCATTGATGATGGTCATGCGTGGTCTGCTTGTTGTAAAATCCTCAGTTTCACTTTGTGGATTCCATAAGGTCACCAGGATCACGAAAACAAGGAAGACACTGAGGTAGATCATCATCGACGGTAAATTGCGTTTGATTATTTTCAAGCACGCTTTAAACACTTGCATAGCGCTGCCTCCTCATGATTGAAACAACAACAATACTGATCACCAGCTGCATTATCAGCATGGCAACGACGTTGTGCCAGAAACGAGTGGATGTTTCATAATAATAACTTGCATAGAAAGCGTCACTGATCAGATTTGCCGGATTAATCCAGCGAAGGACAGGGGCTTGACTGCTGACAATGTATTTCATATCGGCAATCATTAAACCGGAGAAAAAGCTCATCAACATGGAAAATCCAATCAGAATAGCCGATTTGACGCCTTCGCTTTGATTGCCGAGTACACCGATCAAGGCGCCGATACTGATTCCAAGCGTACTACCGACCAAACTCGCCAGAAGGACAGATAGAATCTGGTCACCAAAATGAACGCCAATAATCTGTGTTAAGTAGAGCAGCAGCAATAAGACAGAAACAAAATGAATAACAAAAGAAGCACTCATGGTGTAAATAAATTGTTTCATCTTGGGAACAGGTGCCAGATTAATCCGAGCCGCTTGTCTGGACAGGTTTGCCTTAACCGCGATCACTTCCCGAAGTCCCCAGAATCCACCATATAAACAAGTCATCGCGATCAAAGCGTAGTAATAGACAACAACGTTGTCGGTTGCTTCGGCCTTAATCGGTTGATCCTCTATCAAGGAAACGGTTGTCTGAAACAAGCTTCGTATATCCAGGTTGGGATTTTCTTTGATCAAATGGTTGATCGTTGCGCGTGTTTGTACGTATTCATCCGCAAAAACCTTGAGAATCGATTGCCGAAGACCTGAGTAGCGAATAACCACTTCTAGTTGTTCGCCTGGAATCAAGTATCCGACTATCTCATCAGCCAGCAAGATGCTGTCAGCCTGTCCGATTGATACCAGCTGCATGCTGAAAAGTGAATCATCGTCTGTAGAAAGCTCCTGCAAAACTTGCTGGAGTGTTGTATCCTGATCCCAATCATTGTTCTTGACAACTGCAATTGGGACCTGACTAAACGTTTCATCAGCATTCAGGTTGGAAAAAGCGAAGTTAAAGAAGGTCGCCAATATAATTGGAAACAGAAAAGTCCAGAATAGCGTTTCCCGATCGCGAAGCCCGCTCAGCAACCTGTAATAGAAAACATGCCTGTACATGATGTCACACCCCCTGCTGATCCCGGAGGTGCTTACCGGTCATCTCCAGAAAAACATCATTCAACGTCGGAAGTTCACAATAGACTCTGCCGTAGGCAATCTTATTCTCATTAAGAAGGTGCGTGACAGCCGACAGACTATGACGATTTTGTTCAGATCTTGCCGAAATTGTTTTATGATTCAAACTGGCAGAAAGTATCGTCGGCAGCGCCTGAATCTGCTCAACCGTTTTGACAACCTGAGTGTCTTGCTCATCTATGAGTTCAATAGTAATTTTCTCGCCAGTCCGGATCATACTTTTTAGTTCAGATGTGGAACCACTTGCAATGACCTTCCCTTTATCCATAATGGCCAGGCGGGTACAGATCTGCTCAACTTCTTCCATGTAGTGAGATGTATAAATCACCGTTGCACCCTGACGATTCAAATCAACGATGCCTTCAAGAATTTTATTACGGCTTTGCGGATCAACTGCGACGGTTGGTTCATCAAGAATGATCAGCTTTGGCTTGTGTGCGATGCCGCAGGCGATATTAAGCCGTCGCAATAGACCGCCGCTCAACTTTCGTGGATAGAAACGTCTGAATTCATTAAGACCGACAAAGGATATCGCTTCTTCAACCAGTTCACGACGTTTCTTTTTATCCAGAATGTAGAGACCGCAGAAATAGTCGATATTCTCAAATACAGTCAGTTCATCGTAGACCGCCACATTCTGCATGATGATTCCAATATCCCGTTTAATGTCATAAGCATCCGGCCGCATCGGTTTACCAAATACACTTACTTCACCTTTGCTGAACTTGAGCAGCGCCAGCATGCACATGATTGCCGTTGTTTTTCCAGAGCCATTTGGCCCGAGAAGACCAAAAATTTCACCCTCAGCGACTTCCAGATTGAAATGATCCAAAGCGATTAAATCACCATATCGTTTCACGAGATTGTCAATTTTTACGACCATAATCGATACCCCCTTACAGGACCAGTTGGTTCTATATACATCATGTTGTAAGATAGCAAGTAGGTGAAGTGATATCAGTCATATCTTTGTGATTACAAATGTCACGACTTGCTCAGAAATCATACCTGATGTAGGCTCTCTAAAGGGGGAGGATGAAGCAATGGATATACTGCCTGACAAACTCATTTTCTTTCTGATATGCACATCCTTCTACCTGCATATGGCGGAGGGACCTTTTCAGGTCGTTCCTATTATCGTGGCAGTGACCGTGAGCGCTGCCGGCAGCCTCATAAACAAGTCTATTTGGCGCATTGGCGCCGTGATGGCCTTTGTTGCAGCATCCATTTATTTTAAACCGCTCATTTTTTTCCTGCCGCTCATTTGCATGGATCTATTTCTTTTACAGCGCCCCTGGTTTGCACTGTTGTCAGTGCTGCCGATTCTCTATCACATAAAATCTATGGATCTTCTGGTTCCTTTTCAAATGCTGCTGTTAACCTTGCTCGCCTGGTTGTTTGCACGAAAAGCTCAAGTTGCATCCATCTTTCGAGAGCAAGCCCAGAGGACAAGAGATGATGCGACGGAAGGTAATCTCCAACTCCAGAAAAAGCAGAAGGATCTCCTTGAAAAGCAAGATTACGAAATGAGTGTGGTCAGACTAAAAGAACGCAACAGGATTGCCAGAGAGATTCACGACAATCTCGGCCATCAGCTTTCACGGGCCATTATCCAGTTGGGTGCACTGAGAATCATATGCAAAGATCAGGCTGCAGCTGGACAGATAGAAAGTCTCACGGCAACTCTGACTGATGGTATGAACAGTATCAGAGACAGCATCCACGAATTACATGAGCAATCACAGTCGATTGACACTGAAGTCAAACGGTTGGCTGAACAGTTTGAGTATTGCCCGGTCGAGATCGAATATGCGTTAGATGGAGAACCTCCACAGCCGATCAGAAATGCCATACTTGCCATCATCAAAGAGGCTTTAACAAACGTCATCAAACACAGCCAGGCATCAAAGGTCAAAATTTCACTGTTTGAACATCCGGTGTTTTTTCAATTGATTGTTTCTGATAACGGTAAAGGCGCATCGTATCTCGATAGGCTTGAAGCCAGCGGGATGGGCCTTTCCGGTATGCGCGAGCGCGTTGATAACCTGCAGGGAACCATTCATTTCAGCAGTGAAAATGGTTTTCGGATTTTCGTCAATTTGCCGAAGGGGTGAACATGATGCCAATACGTCTGATTATTGTCGATGACGACAAACTCATTACACTATCACTAAAAATGATTATTGAACATGACCCTGAGATGCAGGTCGTAGCCTTCGGGACTGATGGCAGTGACGCGCTTGACCTGTATACCAGATATAAGCCAGATCTGGTGCTGCTGGACATCAGAATGAAGACGACGGACGGCCTTGTGGCAGGTCGACAGATATTGGACGCTGATCCGCATGCAAAGATTCTTTATCTAACGACATTCGCCGATGATGATTATATTATCCAGGCCTTAAGAATGGGCGCACGTGGCTATATTCTAAAACAAAACTATGAAAGTCTTGGTTTGGCTATTCATGCAGTGATGGCAGGCCAGAGAGTCTTTGGCGACGACGTCGCCGCCAGGATACCGGATCTGATAAGCGGAGAATCAACACCAGACTGGGAGCAGTTCAATCTGCGGGAAAGAGAACAGACAATGATTCGGTTGGTTGCGGAAGGTCTGAATAACAAAGAAATAGCAGCGGATTTGTTTCTGGGAGAGGGGACAGTAAGAAATACGTTGAGTGTCATACTTGATAAACTTCAACTGAGAGACCGCACCCAACTGGCAATATGGTACTATAAGAATCAACACCGACTCAACTGAATCGACTTTTCATACCAAATTCAACGAATAAAGACCACGAGATGCGCTTAAAAAACCCCGGATTTAACCGGGGTTTAGTTAGATTTCAGTTCAACTTGGAGCTTTGTGATCAGTCGTCATCATCGTCGTCATCGTCATCGTCGTAGTAGCCATCATCATCGTCGTCATCGTCGTCGTAGTAGTCATCATCGTCGTCGTCGTCATAATCATCTGTTTCGTCAACTTCCCACTCGATGATTGCTCCTGTATAGGCATCTACTTCAAATTCGTACTTATATCCATTTGCATAGGCCTCTCCCTCATAATAGGTCCGTCCGTCATCCCGATCTAATTCGATTTCTAATATTCTTGCGCCGGGTACTTTTGACAGCACGATTTGCTTGACACGTTCAATCCCGATCAGCGAAGGAGCCGCTTGAGTTGGTTTATTCGTTTCTGTAGGTTGTGCTGAATCTGTCGGTTTATTGTCAGACGGCAGCGTCTGTGTTGGCGCTGTTGGATTCTTATCAGTTTGATCCGTCTCCTGAATATTTCCATTATCGTTGTTATCGTTATAGTCGTAATCATCGTCATCATCAAATTCAGTACGGATCACTTCACCCGTCGCAGCATCAACCTGAACAGTTATTTCTCTACCATCGTTGTTTAAAGATACTTTGATAGCCAGCCGATCATCTTCTTCGTCATATTTTACACTTTGCAGTCTGCTGCCGGGGTGTTGTTCAAGGGCGATAACTCGAGCTTCTTCAAGGCTGATAAACGTATCCTGCTGCGGTTGCACTTCGTTGTCATCATCATTCTGACCAAAACTCATAACCAGCATGGGTTGTCCGTATCTTAATACGCGCTCAACAATTCGCCCGGTTTCCGGATTGACCCAGTATTGACCTCGGACTGTGTCTGACAAAAATGCAATCTCGTACAGGTATCTGTCGTCATCCTCATTCAAGCTGACGGAGCTTATCTCGGCATCAGGAAATTGAGAAACGACCAAATCGATAACAGCTTGTTTCTTGAGTTGAATCGTTTTTGATCCAGATGAATCTTCCTGCTGGCTTTTAACTTGAATTTTTGTCCGATCCTTGCGGTCGACCGTCACAGAAAAAGTGTCCGTTGTTTCCTGATCGTAAAACTTAAAACGATAAACGTCATCATCCTTGCTTTCATCCAGCAGTTCAGCGGTTAGCGGAACGGTCTTGATTGCTTCTGCACGTGCTGAATCAAATGCTGAAGCTTCAACACCATGATACGCTGCGATACTACCGGCAGTCAGCAACATGACTGATGCGATTCCGATAGCAAAAATTTTCTTCCATTTTCTATTAATATTTTTCATTTTATATTACCTCCGCTCTCTTACGGTTTTATCAACTGACTTCAGTCTATCAGGCTTAGATTAAAATAAGATGAGATTATAATTAATCTGCGATGAGAAAGAATTGTGCACATAGTTGTGTGACAGCCTTAATCAGAATCGGATTCGAATCATGTTATAATGAGATCGAAGATTTACAGGCTCAAGAATAATCATACGGGGAGACACATGATGAAGCTGCTGCTGGTAGAGGATGAACCCGACCTTCAGGAGATAACGGTTAAAAGACTCCGATCGGATGGCTATATTGTTGACGCCTGCGGAGATGGAGTAACCGCGCTTGATTTTGCCTTGGCAGCTAATTATGACGGGATCATTCTGGATATCATGTTGCCGCAGCTGGATGGTCTTTCCGTTTTACGACAATTACGAACCAAAGGCCAGACTGTTCCGGTTTTACTTCTCACCGCAAGAGACTCGATAGAAGACCGTGTGAAAGGCCTCGATGCTGGAGCAGACGATTATTTGATCAAACCCTTTTCCTACGCCGAGCTGTCAGCCAGAATCAGAGCGCTCATGAGACGCCAGACAACAGAAATCGCAAGTGAGATGTTGCAATATGAGGATCTTGTGATGGATTTGTCGGCTAGAACCGTAAAACGAGATGGCAAAAATATCGTGCTGACACAGCGCGAGTTCGCGTTGCTTGAGGTTCTTCTGCGGAACAAGGAAATTGTCTTGACCCGAGATAAAATCGAACAACAGATTTATGACTTTGGCTTTGAAGGTGGTAGCAATGTAATCGACGTCTACATTCGCTATCTTCGTAAGAAAATTGATCAGGACTTTAAGCCGAAACTGATTCATACCGTCCGAGGCACCGGCTATGTGCTTCGAACAGGTGACTGATGTGGTGAAGTTGTCAATCAAACAAAAAGTAACTACTTTTTATGCCGTCATCATGCTGCTCTTTTTACTCATTGTCATGGCTCTATTTTACTTCACGCTCGATCTTCAAATCGTTCATGTATCTCACTTTGCGCTTGAGAGCGCTGTTAAAAATTCTTTTGACGAAATTGAGATGCCGGGAGACTGGATTGAAATCAGCAACGCGTTTGATCCATATGTTAATGATGTAACATTATTGGTCTATGGTCCTGAAGGAACCAAAATACTGGGGCACGCCCCGCAGGGATTCCCTGAAAATATGCCGCTGCGCTCGGATCTGCATCAACAGTATGAGCAATCAGATGAAACCTGGCAAATTTATGATCTCTACAAAGAATATTCTAATGAGAATGGCATTTGGGTGCGCGGCATTTATTCGCTCAGCAACAGTCTTAAAGCACTCAACCGTTTACTGATCATCATGCTGATCGCATTGCCGGCATTGATCATCATATCGTTAATAGCAGGTTATCTGGTCACAACAAGAGCTTTTGCGCCTGTTCAGCAGATTCAAAAAACAGCGGAACTCATTATTCAGAAACGAGATCTGAGTAATCGGATTAATCTCAAGGGAAATACGCGGGATGAATTGTTTAAACTTGCCAAGACATATGACCAATTGCTGGAACGCATTGAAGCAAGCTTTGAAAACGAAAAACAATTCACGTCTGATGTGTCCCATGAACTGCGAACCCCTGTGTCAGTCATCATATCCCAAGCTGAATATGGTCTTTCACAGCAGGATCCAGATGTTATGCGTGAGAGCCTGCAATCGATACTCAAGCAATCAGAACAGATTTCGTCGATGATATCACAACTTTTAGAACTGTCCAGAACGAGTCATTCACTCAGTCTTCTGAAGAAAGAATCCTTCAATCTGGCTGAGTTGTGTCATCTCGTTGCCGATGAGCTCAGCGAGAAAGCACAAGAGCGCAACATTCAGATTATTCGAAAGATTGACTCAGAAATAACGGTATTTGCAGATCAGATTTTGCTGATGCGGGCGATCATTAATTTAATAACCAACAGTATCACCTATGGAAAAGACGACGGTTTCGTCATGATTGATTTACAGAGAGATAACTCAAATGTCATTCTAACAATATCCGACGATGGTGCGGGGATAGCGCCGGAGCACCTCGATAAGATATTCAACCGGTTTTATCAGGTCGATCGATCAAGAACCCGCAGTCAATCCGGCAGCTCCGGCCTTGGTTTGGCGATGGTACGTCAGATCGTTGAAGCGCACGAGGGCGCTGTTACCGCTCAAAGCACACTCGGCGTCGGCAGTACGTTTACGGTAACGCTGCCACAAGAATCGGAAGACTGATCTTCAGGCTTGCTGAATCAATACCGATAAGCCATCGTGATTTACCTTTGCCTTCTCGTACACGATATCAGCAATTGCGACATCATAGGCACCCAGACCGATCGGCAGACCGAAAATCAACTCAGAGTCGTTTTCACGCCCAGGCTTTCTGCCGACGACAACATCGCTGAGTTCACAAAACAGATTGTCATCCGTGATTTGCCCCGCCTCGCTTAATGGCTGCAGCTCACCTCTGTGTTTTGCCTGCTCCCAGGAGTCTGTGATTATCTTGTCACAGTTAAGCGCAAATTCACCTTCCACCTGCTGATAGCTCCCCATGCCGAGCACCGTTGTTCCAGGCAAGATCCATTCGTTACGGAAAAAAGGTTTCTGTGCTGTCGTCAGCATGACAATCAAACGTGAGCGTGCCGCTGCTTTGACAAGATCTGTGCAGACTTGCAGCTGATCACCCAGTGATGTGCCATCCAGCGATTGCTTAAACTGCTTAACTTTTTCAACATCAAGATCGAACAAGCTGATCTGTGCCGCAGGATGCTCGTAATGCAGGCAGCGGGCGGCCATCTGGCCTTGTGCGCCTGATCCGACGATGAGAATGTCCTCAAGCGGCTTATGACACAGATATCTGGAAAAAACAGCTGCTGAAGCACCTGTCCGATAGTCGGAAATCAATCTGGCATCCATTACAGATTTGACGAACCCGTTATCCGGGTTGGTTAAAACCAGTA
>JAAYBY010000011.1 GCA_012729935.1 Clostridiaceae bacterium
GAATCGAGAATATCGGCGCTATTATCTACTTCTGTCAGCTGGGTATGGAAGGCGGCAACGCCTTGGCTGCGGTTCTGACCGGCCAGGTCAGCCCATCCGGCCGCCTGACCTCAACCTGGCCAGTCCACTATAAAGACATCCCTTTTGCCATGGACTACAGCTATCTCAACGGTAATCTTACAGATGAAGATTATCGCGAAGGGCTTTATGTCGGCTACCGCTATTTTGACAGTTTTCAGATCGAGCCGCGCTACTGCTTCGGACATGGCCTTAGCTATGCCGAGACGGCTATCAAGCTGCTTAAGGCAGCCAATGAAGGCAGTCATGTATCCCTTGAAATCGAAGTGGCAAATCAGGGGAATCGCAGCTCAAAAGAGGTCGTTCAAGTCTATGTCGCTTGTCCTTCTGGCAAGCTTCACCGCGAAGCGCAGCAGCTGGCAGCCTTTGGCAAGACGAGCGAACTGGCGCCCGGCACGTCAGAAATCCTTGATATCCGCTTTGACCTTTGTGATCTGGCAGCCTTCGATGAAAACCAGACTGCGTTTATTCTTGAACCGGGCGACTACTTTCTAAGCATCGGCCATTCGTCGCGAAACAAAAGCATCGCTGCAGTTATTACCCTTGACAGCCTGGCTGTCGTTTCCCGACATAATCACATCCTGCCGCTTGGCCGCAGCTTCGATGAACTGATGCCTGATAAGAACAGCGCATCCTGTAGGGACGCATCAGAATACCCACAGGAAAAGCCACAATCCGGCTTGATCCAATTGAAGCTTAAGAGCCGTGATATCCAGACAATCGATCACCGATATGAACGGGCTGCTTTTGATCAGGATGCGCGGGGTAACGCGATCATGAGCAAGCTGACCATCAACGATATGGTGGATGTTGTCGTCGGTTCAAGCATGTTTTTGGCTAAAAACCGCATCGATGTGCCAGGCTCTGCGGGGAATACGACGTCCAAACTTTACAAGAAAGGTTTGATTAACGTTGCTTTCTGTGACGGTCCGGCTGGTCTGCGGCTGGCCCGGGAAGCCGGGGTTCTGAAAACCGGGAAGACAAAACCGTACACCATGCCGCTGTCCTTCTTTGAGACGTTACCCGCTTTTATCAAAAGGCTGCTGACGGCTAACCGGAAAAAAACCAGACCGGTTTACCAGTTTGCGACCGCTTTTCCTGTTGGTACAGCATTGGCTCAAAGCTGGAATACAGCGCTGCTCGAACAAGTCGGTCAGGCTGTCGGCCGGGAAATGAAAGAATATGGCGTGACCTTTTGGCTGGCTCCGGCTCTAAACATCCAGCGCAATCCGCTTTGCGGCCGCAACTTCGAATATTTATCCGAAGATCCGCTGCTCAGCGGCAAAACCGCTGCTGCGATTGTTCGTGGCGTCCAGTCGCTTGACGGGCTGTACGCGACGATCAAGCATTTTCTGTGCAACAATCAGGAAGACAACCGCAACCAGGTCTCCAGCAACGTCCATGAACGGACCCTGCGCGAGATCTATCTCAAGGGTTTTCGAATCGCTGTCCAGGAAGGCAGGGCTGCGTCCGTCATGACCAGCTATAACCGTGTAAACGGTATCTATGCACCCGAATCTTATGATGCCTGTACGAAGGTGCTGCGCAATGAGTGGGATTTTGACGGCGTCGTCATGACAGACTGGATGTCGACCGGCAGGAACCGGGCTTCGCCAGCCAAGGCGATCGCTGCCGGCAATGATCTGATCATGCCCGGCATGCCTTTCGATAAGAAGGACATCAAGAAGGCATTACGCGCGGGTATGCTGGAAATAAGTGATCTCAAACGCTGCTGTGCCCATGTCATCCGCTTGATTCTAAACAGCCAGATTGCCCGGGAGGTTTCAGCCGATCAGTTTGAGATTTGAGTTCGCAGACATTCGTATTGATTTTTTAAATACAGGCACCCTGCAACATCTATAATGACAGAAGCATGCCAGTTTGCGATAAACCAGGAGGCGACTGATGGACAACAAAACGATCGATTTGAATTTATCCGTGTTTCAGCTCTGCAGCCAGTATCCTGAGCTGCTGGACATCATGCAGCAGTTAGGCTTTACAGATATCGTCAAGCCAGGTATGCTGCAGACCGCCGGACGATTCATGACGATTCCCAAGGGTGCCGCCCTGAAAGGGATTGATCTGGAGACAGTCAAGGCGACTTTGCGCGAGCATGGATTTGACGTTCTTTAAGCTGTCATATCTCATGCATACGCACAGAAATGATTAAAATGATTGGCACCTAATCACGTTCTATTTTTAATTTCACATATTTTATCCCGGTTTCATCTGGCTGCATACACCAAAACACAACAAGAAGATGTCCATCCGGGAGTATGCTTACGTGTGGTTCGCCGAAGGAATAATCCGTCCAGTTATCGAAGTCCGCAGATTTGTTGCTGCGTGATTTTGTTACGGCTTCCCACACGGGCTCGTTATAGATAATGTTAAAGTCCTTTTCATCCGGCTGCGCCAGCGCCAGCCACACCCCTATCGTACCCTTTGCCCTTTGGTTATAGGCAACCAGCACTTTGTCGTCTTGATAGGGTGTAAGCGAAGTGGTCTGTCCACCGATTTTCATATCATTAGGCCCAATGAACGTTTTCCCTCCGTCGCAGGATAAAAAGTAAACGTCCGGCGTATCCTTGCTGTCAAGCAGCCAAGACGAAACAAGTACGTTTCCGTTGCCAAGCTCAACAATCCAGCTCTCTGCAAAATTCACTTTGCCTTCCACGCTTCCGATCATTCCGGGTTCAAATGTCTTCCCGCCGTCTGCACTCGTCATTTTTATAAGCTTGTTTGTGACAACGCTCTGCTTTTTCTTAATCGTGTCATAAGGGGCATAGATCATGATTATTTCGCCGTTCTTCTTAACGAGAAGGCCTCCTGGCTGCTCCGCCGAAGCGTAATAGGCAAGCGGGACTACCTGCGGTTCCGGGAAATGAATACCATCGTCGGATATGCACCAGCACAGCTTGTTCTCCTTCATGCCTGCGGCCTCGTCAGACCAGAACATCTCTCCTTCGCTGTCGATGTCGAACAGCATGCCAGCAACCGATACCCTGCCGTCCGGTGTGTTTCTTGCAGACACGAATGAAGATTTCTTACTCTTAAGCTGCGGCCATATCGGTTTTGTACCGTCCCACTTTTCCCCGTCTTGGGAATACGTGACCATCGGTATTAAGTCGTTTTGACCTACGGTCGTCTGTGTCATATAGGAGCATACGATCCGCCCGTCCTTTGTCAAAGCAGTTCTTGGTCCCACACCAATTCTTCCACCTTTTTCTGCTTGATAAACAAAACCTTCTGATACTTTTTTAAACATTTTTCTCTCTCCGAATAGCTTGAAATCATTTTTGAACGGGTACCCTGTATTTTAACTTTTGTCATTATGCAGGTATTGTATCACATTCGGCGGTTCATCAATCTGATTTGATCAGGTGAATATCCTCCAGGTTAAAGCATAATCCGGCGGCGACAAGACGACAAAGCAGCCGCAAAGTATCCAAAGTCCGTTTAAAAAAATCGTGACTTTTCACGGATAAAAGTTTCTTCCCGTCATGCAAGTTTGCCCTATAATAAAAATAAGATGCTGATCCTGACCGTTTCTCCAATATCGGCCGAGACTGATCTGCAGGTCAGCGCGGGCGGGATCACCTCAACAACGCAGCTCTGCTATAATCAAATCAAAGAATGAAAATGACGCAGTCAGTATCAATAGCGAAAGGAGTTGATCATCATGCAGGGACAGATTACCTATTTTGACGAAGAAGGGAAACAGAATACGCTGAAAGTACTCAATCTGGCGAAAAAACGAGCTCAAGAGCTTGGAATTTCAACAGTCATCCTGGCCTCATCCCATGGTTACACAGCGCTTGAGGCGGCAAAAATCTTTACGGGAACCGGTGTTTCCCTGATCGCTGTGACCATATCTGCCGGGTTTCAAGAAATGGGCTGGTGCATGACAGAAGAGGAACGGGCCGCTGTCGAAAAGGCCGGCGTCAAGATCCTGACATCCCAGCTGAGTCTCGGAGGCGGTGTAGAAGATGCCTTTGGCGGTGATCATTCACCGCAGTCTATCATCTCCAATACATTCTATTGCTTCTCCCAGGGGATGAAAGTGGCAGCTGAGATTGCCGTGATGGCGGCAGAAGCCGGTCTGATCGGCACTGACCGGGAAGTGATCTCAGTTGCCGGCTCCAGTGAAGGGGCTGATACAGCAGTGGTCCTGCTTCCGGCATACGCTAAGAAATTCAAGCAGCTGCGAATCAGGGAGATCCTGTGCAAGCCACGTAATGGATAACCGCCTGGAATACCGTTACCGTCGCTTGCGGCGTTGACCGTAATGCCAATGATCAGTAGCAGGATATACGGTCCGCCGAGCATCAGGAGATGGCCTAATCGTTTATTTCAAAGGAATTTGTGTTGTCAGCCGATGTTTCTATTTCGCTTTCGATTGCCGTGCCGTTGTTATCTCTTTTGATCTTTAGCAGATCTTTGAAAATCCGCGCAATTTCCTTTTTGCCCTTGGCCGTTGATATGTCTTTGACATTCATTTCTCCTTTTACAACGCGCGCCAAAATGGTAATGTACGCCTCGCCTAAAGCAGCTGTCAATGCAGCAGCTGTCGCTCCAGAGATGATTCCGCCTGCCACACTTCCGGCAACAGGAATCAGTTTCAGCAAATTTGATACGACCGTTCTACCCAGTATGGTTGTCCCGGCAGTTCCAATGGTTGCCGAAAGGATCGCATAGATGGTTCCTTTCTCTAAGCGAATGCCGAAAACAGCCGTGATGCTGCCAATCATGGTGATCTGCTCAGGGACGAGCAGCGCTGCGTCCGAGAACGGAATGGGGATCGCTCCTGTCGCTGCCGCTGTGATTGCAGCAGTTGCGACGATCGCTTGAGCCCTCCGCTTTTTGATTTCCAGATTCGCGCATTGAACAGCGATAAACGTTTTTTTCACGGCTTCAGGAATAACATTGTTGATAATTTCCGACAAGGTATCCAGTCCAAAGGCCTTCGCTACATATTCCTCGTCAATTTCATAATCCTCTGCCAGCACAGGCACAACCTTGACGATTGGCAGGTTTTCTTTCTCGATTTCTGCTGTCAAGGAGCGTGCATCCGCTTTGGAATACGATTGTGTCAATACAACGATGACCGGAACGTTAATAAGTGATGTTTGATTGAGAAACGCTTTGAGAAAATCAACTTCTGTTTGTTCAAACCTGTGAGAAGGCGTACTGATGCAATACCAGATGCAGTGAATCATCTTACCAATATCGCCACTGCTGATGCCCTTTTTGATTTCCTCTGTTACGTCTGCTAATAATGCATTGACAACATTCTGTCCCCCAAGTTCAAGCCCGGGCGTGTCGTAGATTGCCAATGGAAAATCCGGTTTTTCGATTTTTCTAATCTTGTCTGTGACGGGCTTGCCGATTCCTGTGTCGGCCAACTTCTCGCTGAACATGTTGTTGATGAGTGTGCTTTTCCCGACACCGGTTTTTCCCAGCACCATGACATTGAGTGTTTTGAGTTCTTTATATTCTTTTTGAATCGCAGCCATAATCTTCTCCGCAACGTCACCAGCATTAAAGCTCTCCATGATTGATCTCCCCCGTCATCTGACACTTTTGCGAAATTACCGGACACTGGTCATTGTCTGTCTATCATATGACTTCGATTATAGATCAGCTGTGACAGATAAAACAATCTGTTCGAATTTGGCCGCATGTGACGAAGAGTGTCACAGTCAAAAGCATCCGCTCACAGCCCTGCTTTTGGAGTTTTGTGTTGCTGCAGCAGATTTTTGATTAAGTACATGAATCTAATTAAGCGTCATCCAACCGGGCGATATTTTGGATATATCTGGTGTTTTCACCAGATCCCGTGACAACCATTATTGTGTCGGGTTTTCGCAGGCGCCGACAAAGAGCAGGTTGCCGTTTTGTCCTATGACCGCAAATATGAAAGGCCGATCCAGGATCATTTCTGCCCGACCTTGCGGTTGGGCGGCGCCGGCATAATCGATTTTAGTATAGGCTGATGCCTCCACGCCATTTTCATCGATTGCAATGTGCGTTTCCTGCCTGATACGGGAGATAAAAGCGATGTGGTCTGTGATCCCTGAAAAATCAGCGTCCTGCTGAAAAGCTTTCTCGACACCAAGGCTGACCAGCGTATCCTTCAGATCAAAGACCGAGCTGAAACTGAATTTTGGGATTTTCCAAATGACTTCACCGTTATATCCATCGCCGCCCTCAATCGCCAGACGTGTCAAGTCAGGTGAAGCCAGCAGATCATACGGAGATACACCTTGATCAGGCAGGACAAAGACCATCTGGGCTGCGTTTTTTAAGGTCAAGCCGGCACGTGTGAAGTTCGGACCTCTGCTGAAGCCTGCTGAGCTGAACGTCTGATTCATAAAATCTGTTTTCACTTCGCTACCGTCAACCAGATGGAAAACAGCCTCGGACGTATCTTTTTTGGCGAACCGGTCAACCCATTGATCGTAAAAATAAATGGTGTTGATGATCGCGAGAATTTGTTCCGGGTCAGTCTCAATTTCTGGATTAAGTGTTCCCTGAGTTTGTTCGGCTATCCAGGCTGCGATTTGCTTACCGGTTTCAGCCTGGGCAAAGTCCACCGGATGCGAGCTCGCATAAAAATGCTCCGCTGCCTGTTTGACAAAAGCGTCTTTGAAGCTAACGGGCTGCCCCCGATAATCATGATCCAGCCAGATGGAATTAGCTATTTTCAGCTTGCCTATATTGTTTTCGTGATAAAGTAAACGATACAGGTTGCCGCATTGCTGCATCAATGTTTCGTTATCCGGTACACCGAGTACATCAAGCAATTCGGCAGCGGTGTCCTCTCTTGCACCGGAAGCCGCCAGTGCCAGCGCATAATACAGGGAGAGCGGAGAATAGCTTTTGTTGTGGCCATCGTCAGAGAGCAGAAGCGTTGCGGTCCTGTAAGAAAAATCATTGACGGCTGCAATAAACGCATCATCGACTGGATTCTGGTCTCTGATGGCCATCCTTGTCTCATAATCATCAAAGGCATAGACTTCCGGATACACCACATCGAGCAAGGGACCGATTTTTGAGTCTTCTTTTGTCAGGCCGGGAACCAGCAGGATGCCTGCGACGACCAGCACAACACAGGCTGCCAGGATCGCGACTTTCTGCCACAAGGGTCTGCTCTTATTCATTCTGCTGCTTTTTGCTTCTTCAATCAAATCGTCACGGACATCGGTTATCGCATCAAATATTCTCTTTTCTTTCATAACCTGATCCCTTCCTTTTCCATCACATTTTTCAGATCCTGTCTCAGGCGGTACAGTCGTGCCGACAGCTTGTTTGCTGCTGTTCCAGTATGAATGGCAATGGATTTAACAGAATCGCCAAACCAGTAGCGCCTCAGGAATAGAATACGGTTTTCTTTTGTCTGGCCGATCAGCCATTCACTGATAAACGCTGTAAGCTCGTTCGCATCAATTTCCTGCTCCACAGTCTCAACGGCGGGCACACATTCACCTAATTCAGAAAGCAGTACCTCCGCACCACCATAGCGTTTCTGAGCATGCTTTTCATGCCAGCGGTTTATTGAAATATTTCTGACAATGCGTCCAAGATAAGCGGTCAGGGAAACAGGCTTTTGCGGCGGTATCGTTTGCCAGGCTCTAAAACAGGCATCACTAACACATTCTTCACTGTCCTCGTGATTGGCCAGGATATGATAGGCAATGCTGTGGAGCAATCGGCCGTACTTTGTTGTAGTTGCCCGAATGGCTGATTCATCACGTCTCCAGAAAAGCTCGATAATCTGTGTGTCCTCCATACATCCCTCCTCGATCGGTTGTATGCACCTATCTATATAGACAGGAAATTTCGTCACATATTCGTTTTTTCAAAGATATTCCCAGCAAAAGATCCCAGGGACAGATCCGTCCTTATCGTTTCTCTGCTGAACGGAAGCCGGTTCTCTTGTATATGATAGCGCACATTGGACTAAACGGCTTGCACCAAAATATAATGCAAAAGGCATCATACCCTATTATATGATTAAAGATGTTCCAGGAGGTTCATAGGATGGAAACACTGACAAGATCTTATTATCTTACTGTTTCTGCCGACAAACGTCTGATTAGCCTGGCTATCGCCAGCCTGTAGGAAGTCAATGATGCCCTGATGAACAAGACAGTTGTTGTCATTGCCGGAACGACCAATGGCTATATCGCTGAGGAGTTGCTGAAGAAGATCGGTCAGGCAGAGGAATTTGACCGAAAGTCATTCATACGCGGAATCACAATGCCGCCTTATTACCAGAAAGATGAAACCGGCCGC
>JAAYBY010000120.1 GCA_012729935.1 Clostridiaceae bacterium
AGAGAAGAATCAATGGTCAGCGCCAGTTTGCCGGGTAGAGCAGTCGCTGATCTTCCGATCAAACGTAAAAGGCGGCTGGACAGCCGCCCGGCTGCTATCGCCAGTCGTGCACGCAAAGATAATTTCATCGATTTCCGATGTGGCATAAAATCAGCCTTTCTATCGTCAGTCTGTCCATGTAGCAGCGGCAATGGAATCCGGGTACTGGGCATCTGTCAAAAAAACAGACGTCCTGAAATCTTTAATATTCGATACCCGGCCTGGCCAGAATACCTCGGGCGTAGGGATGGCGGACACACTCAATCCGCGATATATAATCTGCTGTCTCCATAATTGCCTGCGATGCATGACGACCGGTTATGACCACTTCAAGGCCTTGTGGCTTGTGTCGTAAAAAATCGAGAAGATCCGACTCGACCATCATGTCGCTTTCGATTGCTCCAAGAATCTCATCCAGAACCAGAAGATCAATCGAGCCAGCTTGAACTTGCTGGACAGCCCGGCGAAAATAATCACAGTGGAGCAGACGCGTCTGTTCTTTTTCTGCCTCGGTCATGCTGATTGAGAACTTTGACGTGATTTGACCGGCCATGATCTCCACACGATCAAGCTTTCTCAGTGATGTTAACTCACCGGAGGTTCCATTCTTTAAAAACTGTACCAGCAAAACGCGATAATCATGACCAAGCGCACGGGCAATCAATCCCATGGCAGCTGTTGTCTTACCTTTGCCGTCACCACAATATAAGTGGACCAACCCGATGCGCTCTTTTTTTTCCGTCATGGCATTCTCCTGTTCACACCTTAATGATGTGTCTTTGTCTGGTTCATGAGTATTATAGTTGACAGACGTGGCCGGAGCAATGCCTCCTTTCCGTCAGATCGATATACAAGTCTATGAACACCCTGTCGTCGTACCACAGTCAAGACAGACTTTACAGGTACCGTTGCGTACCATCCGGGTACTGGAACAGGTGGGGCAAATTGATCCGTCGTGTAAACGCTCGCCTTTGGCATAGGCTTCTTTTGCCTTATCATGAACCGGCTGTTCCTGATCCGGAAGTTTACCGTTGGCCCTTGGCTCACCCTGACTGCCGGTCGCGTATTCATGTTCAGGCAAAGCGGGGAAAGAAGAATGGACTGGACTGTCCGCTGCCTCTTCAGCATCGCCCGTCAATGGTGCTGTCAGAACGGATGACACCTGAGCAGGTTTGACCTGGCAGCGGGTAAAATCACCCAATTCAATATCGATCACCTTGCTGATCAGATCCGAGATTGATGTGCAGTATTTGATGTAGGGGTGGCGCGTTACAAATCCGTACGGTTCGTATTTCTGTCCCCTGAGCATTTTCGAAATATTCTGCGGCGGGATGTGATACTGGAGCATAACGGATATGGTCTTGGACAATGAATTGAGAAGCCCCATGATCAAAGTTCCTTCCCGGTCGGTAGTAATATAGATTTCCGAAATGGTTCCATCACTGTTGCGATTCACTGTTGTATATATTTTCACATCATCGATCTGCGCAGGATGGGTGTGTCCTGATCGTATACCAACAGGTTTATCGCGTCTCGACAGTTTATATTCGTGGCCTTCCTGTTCGCATTGGGCAAGGTTTGCCTGGGCTTTTCGCGCATAGTCCAGAAGTGCTTCATACGTCAGCGATTCCAAGTCAAATCCCGTTTCCTGACCATCCAGGCGAATGTTCAGCGGCTGCGCGAATTTGGATCCGTCACGGTAAAGGGTAATACCTTTGACGCCCAATTTCCAGGATTCAATAACAACCGACTTAAAGTCTTCGATCGATGCCTCTTTCGGTAAGTTGACCGTTTTGGATATCGCTCCGGATAGCAGAGGTGTCAACGCAGCAACCATGCGGACATGACCGCGATAGTGAATATAGCGCTGACCGGTCCCGCACTGGTTGGCTGTGTCGAAAACAGGCAGGTGTTCCTCTTTTAAGCCCGGTGCGCCTTCAATTTTACCATCGGCAATCATGCCGTCTTTTTCCCGGGAAACATAATCGAGAATTCCGTCTACTTCCTCATCTGAATAGCCGAGGCGTTTTAAAGCAGTACCGATGAGCGGATTGACGAGCTTCATATATCCGCCGCCGGACAGTTTTTTGTAAACTATGTGAGAGAAGAAGGGTTCGATGCTCGTGCTGGCGCAATCCATGGCAAACGAAATCGTGCCTGTTGGTGCCATGACGGAAACCTGGGCATTTCGGTAGCCATGGACTTCACCCAGCGTTTCTGCCAGCTGCCAGTCGGATTGTATCGTCTCAGACCAGTCTGACAGCCCAAGCTGACGCAACCGGTCGTGATTGACAAACAGCGGTTGACAGGTCAGCCCTTCCAAATCATCCGTGCGGGCACCGGCTACACGAGCGTGATTACGGATTACGCGAAGCATGTGGTCACGATTCAGTTCAAATTTGGCAAAAGGACCGGCAACCGATGCGATCATGGCGGATACCGCATAACTGTATCCGGTGAGAATGCCTACCAAAGTTGCTGATACGGTACGGGCGTCCTCCGAGTCATATGGTAAAGCCAGTGCCATGAGCAGCGCAGCCAGATTTGCCATGCCCAAACCTGTCGTTCGGAACATCCATGTTTTGCGCGCTATATCAGGTGTCGGAAACTGCCCCCGGACGATCGAGCCTTCAAGCACCAGCTGGGCAAGCAGAATCATGTGCCGATAACCGTCGAGGTCGAATGTACCTGACTCAGCATCGAAGAATCGAAGGACATTGATTGATGCTAGATTACAGCTGGTATCGTCAAGAAACGCATACTCACCACATGGATTCGTCGCGTTGATTCGGTTATAACGAGCACCTAGTATTCCATCTTCGCCAGCCGGACAGGTGTGCCACTCATTAAATGTATCAGTGAACTGTGGTGCCGGGTCTGCACAGCGCCAGGCAGCCTCGTTAAAGATCTGCCAGAGTTGTTCAACCCGAACTTCTCGGTTGATACTCTCATCCTTGCGGCCTTTCAATAGAAGAGTCGCATCAGGATCCGTTTCCAGGGCGTCGACCTTTTCCATGAATTCATGCGTCAGGCGGACTGAATTGTTGCTGTTCTGTCCCGATACCGTCTGATACGCTTCGCCATCCATGTCGGCGTCATAACCCATTTTGGCCAGCGCACGGACCTTGTCTTCCTCACGGGCTTTCCAGAGGATAAAATCTTCAATTTCAGGGTGATCAATGTCAAGACTGCACATTTTTGCAGCCCGGCGGGTTGTCCCGCCTGA
>JAAYBY010000121.1 GCA_012729935.1 Clostridiaceae bacterium
TCAGTTACTGCCTGTGTAAAAGCTTCTTCAAACCCCTCTGGCAGAACGGCTTCGTTCATCACCTTGACATTTAACTTGATTTTGCTGCCGATTGCCTGGGCAACTTCATTTAATTTCATAATGAGGTATGATTCATCTGTCAGAGCTTCCTGATAGAAAAATTCCTCTCCGCCCTCAAAAATCGCTTGTCCGTTATTGATCGCTTTGATAAAACCTGCCCGGCTAACCGAATTGAATGATGCGCCATCCTTGACAACATAGCGGTATTCCTGATTGATGGTCACACCTGCGTATAATTTGGACATATCGACAACTTTGGTAAAAACCTGGCTCTCACCATAGGGCATAATCCAGCCGCCGACAAAAGAAAAGAGAAACATCAAAGTTATAAAAATGGAACCGACAATTGCCAGCTGATTACGGACGAATCGCCTGAGCACCAGCATCGTCGGTGATAAAACCTTGATCCGCTGTTCATCGTCCAGAGATACCCAGGTTTGATTCACTTCAGGAATTTCGGGATCAGGAGAAGTTTCCGGTCGTTGAAAATCACTCATGTCGCTCCTCCTTTCAACCAACCCGTACGCGCGGATCGACGACTGCATACAAGATGTCTGCAATCAGCGTGCCCAGCAAGGTCAAAGCTGCCATGAAAACAAGATAAAACATGGAGAACGGGATGTCACCACCGACCATGGCAAGGTAGGATGTATAGCCAATGCCGGGAATCTGGAACAGCGTTTCCGTAATCATCGCACCGGCAAACAAGCCCGGCAGAGAACCGCCAACGATCGTCACAATCGGAATCAATGTGTTGCGGAAAGCATGGTAATTAATAACACGCCGTTCTGAAAGCCCCTTGGCACGGGCAGTCCGGATATAATCCGAGTTCAGGACCTCGAGCATGTTTGTGCGGGTGTAACGCATCAGTCCACCGATACTGATGATCACCAGCGTCGCGATCGGCAAGATCAGATGCATCCCCATATCCACCAGCTTACCAAACGAATCGAGCTGCTCGTGATAGCGACCGACTATTCCGAACAAATCGAGCCAACCTAGTTTGATCGAAAAAACAAGTTTCAGTATCGTCGCGAAAAAGAAGGTCGGTAAGGAGATGCCCAAAAGTGCGATGACGGTGATGGTATAATCCGCCCGGCTATATTGCTTTCGCGCCGATAGGATACCGAGTGGAATCGCAATAATCAGTTCTAGCACAAAAGCGATCGCCCCAAGGACAAAGGAATACCAGATCACCTCGGAGAACTTCTGCGTAACAGGGATGGTGAAGAGCCAGCTGTCACCAAAATCGCCGCGAATCGCATTTCTCAACCAGGAAAAGAAACCGGGAACAATCCCAAGATTCAAGCCATACACCTGATTCAATTGATCTTTCCACTCCTGGAAGCTTTTTGAACCCGGCTGTGTTGATCGTTCACGAGCGATTGTATCAACGTATGAGGTTGGTATGCTTCGCATGATGGCATAAATAATCAGCGCGACAAAAAAGAGGATCACAATACTGATTAAAATTCTTTTAACAATATACTTCCACATCAAATCAAATCCCGTTCATCAATGATTGAGAAACCTAAATGGCTAACATAGCTTGAGCCCATCAGATGATGGGCTCAAGTTTGTCAGTTACTTTAGATGTCCGTTCAGCCCTCGTTCATTTGCAGCAGTTCGATGTCATTCATCCAGCCCCAGAAGGTTGTAATGTCTGGCGTCACGGTGTCCATATTGACCCGCTCAACACTGAAAATGGTCGCTTCCTGTCTCTGGTAGACCGGGATTTCCACCGCCCAGTCAATGATGATGTCGAGGCAGGCTTTGTAGGTCTGCTTGCGGAACGACTGATCGTCACTGGTACGTGCTTCAATAATCAGCTCATCCAGTTGTGAATCGGCGATATGGTAGTGGTTGGATTCGGATCCGCCGAGACCAACAATATTGCTGGAATGGTAGACCTGGTACATATCCGGATCGATGGTTGCCTGCCAGGCTGCAACCCACATTTCCTGAGTAGCTGCATCCAGCGTGTTCCAAAGGTCGTTCGAATTCGTCGGGTCATTAACAATCAGATCGATGCCGATTGATTCAAAGGCTTCCTTGGCTTTGGTTACCAGCAGGAAAGAAGGATGATCGCCCTGGCCATCGCCCGGGATGATGATCTCGTATTCAAGACTGGCCCCATCCGGTGCCTCGGTCAGTTTGCCACTGGCTTCATCAAACGTATAGCCTGCTGCGACAAAATAATCGATCGCTGCAGCTTTGGCAGCTTCATAACGTGCATCAGGATCCATATCGGACGTAAAGATATCACTGCCGTCGACTGCTGTCGAGAAGGCAACTTTATACCCTTCATCCGTCGGTTGCGGAGATGCCCATGATGTGTTGGAAATCGGATAGTTGATAACGGATGCCTGTTCGCCGTAATAAGAGCTGACGGTCAGTTCACGGTAGACTGATAGTATGGTCGCCAGACCCTTGCGCAGGTTTTTGCTCTCTTCAGAATCCGCTACACCGCCGACATTGATCGTCTCTGCGTTTAGACCGATGTATCCATAACCCAGAAAGTCAACTGTGCTTGTGACAATTTTATCTCCGCTGACTTCGCCGTTGCTGTTATAGCTCTTGATTTCTTCACGGGCCGCTGCACTGAATGACGGTTCTGTCAGATCCAGTGTGCCGGTTCCAACGCCGGAAATCTTGTCAGCATCGGTGGATTCCTTGAACTGGACATTGGTGATAATCGGTTCGCCCTTGTAGTAATTTTCATTGGCTTCAAAATAAACGATCTTGTTTTCGTACTTAACGAACTTATAGGGACCTGCACCAAGCGGCTGCGTGGTTTTGGCGGTAATCAATGACAAATCACTATAATCAAAGCCAAACTTGTCATTATCATAGTCATATTTGCTTTCATCGCCGTAGTAATGCAGCGGTGATACCTGAATGCCGAGGCTGTAGATTGCTGTCGCGTCATAACCTTCAACAGTTACTTCAACGACCGTATCGCTCACTTTTTTGATGCCGGCAATGTTCGGAACACCTTGGCCGCCCATTTCCTCATCTTTGGGACCCCATTCACGGATGAAGCCGAAACGTCCATCCTCAAGTGTCTTTGTGGCATCATTCGAAGCAGCCTCAACCTCGAAAAATGCTTCCGGATTGCCTTCGTATGCTGTATAGGTCTCTGCATAGAAATCATCCAGAGTCGGGTATTGGCCGTTGGGAATATCAAATGTCACTTCATTGGTATAGGTTGTAAAGGTTCCGTCTTCAGCTGGTTCGCCAAAGCCCCAGGCATACATACCAAGTGCAACCTGTAATCCGTCATCAGCCAAAACTTCTTCAGCAGTGACACCCAGATCTCCGGAATACCCGATGTATTTGGCAACAACTTCATTAACAATTAATTGAATATCATTTTTCCAAGCGTCTTTCAGAATCGCCCACATAGAATCCTGCTGCTCCTTGGTCCAAGCATCAGACTCAGCCCATTCATGATCTTCGCCGGCTGCATAGATCGCATCGAACATAGCAGAATACTTGTCATAAACAGCGCTGGTTGTCTGGGTGCGGTAGTCGGTCATTCCAAGAACCGGCACTGAATACAGCGTTGTTGACCCGGTATAAGTCGGATCACTGTATACGTAATAGGTGAAAATGACGTCATCTGCGGTCATCAGCTCACCATCACTGAACATCACGTCATCTCGGATTGTCCAGGTGTAAACCGTTTTGCCGGCTGCTTCATCATAATTAACGTCGACGTCAGCAATGCCCTTGTACTCATAGTCAGTACCGGCATAAGGCAGTGTCTCGCCCTCGATCGCGTTGTATACGATGGCACCCGTGCGGTCAGTTGTCAGCAATGAAACAGACGTCATAGAAACGACATCGGTGTCATAAGCGGTGTCCGAAAAGAACGGACTGAATTTTTCGCTGAATGCAGAATAGCCGACAACGAGCGGTGTATCCTGACGGAACCGGGTCGTCGTCGCTTCGGTTGTCGTGCCCTCAGTAGTTGTCGCTTGCGTTGTTGTGGTCCCGGCTGTTGTCCCTGTTGTATCTTTCGGGGCACAAGCAGCAAAAAGGCTCACGGCCATTGCAAGCATGAGAATTAAAGACAGATATTTAAAGATTTTAGCCTTTCTCATGAATGAAATCCTCCTCCTTCGTGTTTCGACGGAACGCGTTATTTGAGACAAGGGATTACCTTGAATCGACGAACCGCAAAGCTTTTACAGTTAATAATGATTATTATCTCAAAATAAGTCTTTGTCAACCTTTCTTGCACTAAAAAGAGGCGCAATCGTCGTGCAAAAGCGCTCTTCAACCCGTTTATGGTTCAATCACAGCTGTTTGGCAGGCTATTCCTCCAGGAATATGATTTCATCCGGGTGTATCATGCCTAGCTGGTCGCGAGCAACCCGTTCGATGTAGGCGTCGGATCCCATGATATGTTTGAGTTCCTGGAGAGCAGCCAGATCCGTATTTGCTTCCTGTAGTTCGCTCTGAAGTTCGGTCTCACGTTCACGAATACGCATCATCTGGGTTTCTTGTTTAAAATAAATGGCAATCGCTGAAGACAGCAAAAGAACGACCAGCATGCCGATCAAAATACGGATCAGTATTTTGCCGCTGCTGACGGTGCGTCTTGAAGATGCTGTTCTCACTGCTGATGCCATCGTCGAATCTCCGTCTGTCGATCTCACTGCACGGGTCGCCGGCAGGACAACTCCTGCCAATCAAGTTTGGATATCCAGTTGTCTTCATTCTATGTGACGTACATGCGAATCGCAACTCATTCAGATGAGTCTCCCGTGTGATCGCCCTTATTTAACCTGTTTGTAACAAACATGTAATGCTCTACGCTTTAAGTTTCGTCCGTCAGCATCTCGTAGAGTTCTGCCGCTTCTTCCTTGCGAACAGTCGAGCGAACATCCAGCACGCGAACACGCGTGTGGCCGCTGCCAAAGCGAATATCCAGAATATCACCGGGATTGACTTCACTGCCGGGTTTCGCAATGCGTCCATTCAGAACGACGCGTCCGGCAGAACAGATTTCGTTTGCAACAGTTCGCCGTTTGATCAGTCGTGAAACTTTGAGAAATTTATCGAGTCGCATTATTTTCAACCTACTCTCCTGATTCTTCCTGCTTTACAGCATTCCAGAGGGCATCCATTTGATCGAGCGTCATATTTTCCAGTCCACCTTTCGCCGAAGTCATTTTTTCCATCGCCGCAAAACGGCTGATAAACTTCTCAGTGGAACGGTTAAGTGCCAGCTCAGGCTGGATTCTCAAATGCCGCGCATAATTGACGACAGAGAACAGCAGATCACCCACTTCAGATTCGAGTGAATCGTTCGGACGTTTATCTGTCTGCTGAATCGCTGCTTCAATCTCTTTCAGCTCCTCCAATATTTTTTGCTTCGGCCCACTCACATCGCTCCAGTCAAATCCGACGTGTGCAGCCTTTTGCTGTATCTTGTAGCTTCGCTGAAGGGCCGGTAAGGTTTTCGGCACATCCTGCAGCACCTGAGTCTGGTTTTTATGGCCTTTCTCACGTTTTTTATTCTTCTCCCAGTTGTCGATAACCGCTTCAGCTGTGCTGGCCTGATCAGATCCAAACAGATGTGTATGCCGGGTGATCAGCTTACGGCAGATAGCAGCAACAACATCCGAAAAATTAAAACGGTTTTGTTCTGATGCCATCTGAGCGTGGAAAACAACCTGCATTAAAACATCGCCAAGCTCATCACACAGTCGTTCTGGGCTCCCACTGTCGATAGCATCAACTGTTTCATAGGCTTCCTCAATCATGTTTTCCCTCAAACTCTGATGGGTCTGTTCACGATCCCAGGGACAGCCTTGTTCACTGCGTAAAAACGACATAA
>JAAYBY010000122.1 GCA_012729935.1 Clostridiaceae bacterium
AGGAGGAAACAAACATGCAAACGAAACGCGAGGTCGTTATTGTAGGTGCCTGTCGTACGCCGATCGGCGGATTTATGGGTTCGCTGGCATCTCTATCTGCAGCTGAACTGGGTTCGATAGTCATCTGGGAAGCTTTATCGAGAGCTGCAGTCCTGCCAGAGCAGGTCGAAGAAGTGCAATTCGGTTGTGTGCTCCAGGCCGGAGCCGGGCAGAATATAGCCAGACAGGCCGCGATAAAGGCTGGTATCCCTGTCGAAACAACCGCGACCACGATCAATATGGTTTGCGGTTCAGGTATGAAAGCGTTGATAGCGGCAACTCAGTCGATTGTGTGCGGTGATCGCGCGATTGTCGTTGCCGGCGGTACAGAAAGCATGTCGCAGGCACCTTTCTACAGCCAGAACATGCGAACGGGCTCCAGGCTGGGTGATGTGAAGCTCGTTGACGCAATTCTGGCTGATGGATTAACAGACGTTTTTAACCAGTACCACATGGGCATCACAGCCGAGAATCTGGCGGAGCGCTATCAGATAACACGAGAGCAACAGGACGACTTCGCCGCAGAGAGCCAGGCACGCGCAGCCCGTGCCATTGCCGAGGGGCGTTTTGATGAAGAAATCGTGCCGGTCGTCTTGACTGACCGCAAGGGGAACTCAACTGTTTTCAGTCAGGACGAACACCCGCGCCTTGATACGACCGTAGAAAAACTGGCCCGGCTGAAACCGGCATTTAAAAAAGACGGTACCGTCACAGCAGGCAATGCATCCGGCATTAATGACGGCGCTGCCGCTCTCGTTATAATGGACGCAGAACGTGCTGCAGAAATGGGCATCAAACCGCTGGCACGCATCATCGCCTATGCGGAAGCAGGTGTCTCACCGGATGTCATGGGAATCGGCCCGGTCGGTGCCGTTACAAAAGCGCTGCAAAAGGCTGGTAAAAAATTGGATGAGATGGATCGGATCGAAGCAAACGAGGCGTTTGCCGCCCAGTCACTGGCTGTTATGCAATCACTTGGTCTGTCTCCGGAAAAGACAAATGTCAATGGCGGTGCAATCGCACTGGGACATCCAATTGGTGCCAGTGGTGCACGCATTGTAGTAACGCTTTTGTATGAGCTGATGAGCAGCCAGCTGACGACCGGTCTTGCGACGCTCTGTATTGGCGGCGGCATGGGCAGCAGCCTGATAATCGAAAGGATGGTCTGATATGAGACTTACAGGGAAAACGGCTTTGATTACCGGCGGTGCGAACGGCATCGGCAAAGTAACCGCCCGTCGCTTCTTGACTGAGGGTGCATCAGTTGTTGTCTGTGATGTCAATACGGACGCACTCAATGACATTGTTAACGAATTGAAGTCTCTGGGGACCGTGTCGTCATGGACAGTCGATGTGACCAACGAAACAATGGTTCAGGAAATGGTCGACGGTATCATAGAACGCTATGGATCTCTTGACATTCTTGTCAACAATGCCGGCATCACAGCGGATGCCCGGTTGATCAAGATGACAGCTGACCAATTTGACAAGGTTATCAATGTGAATCTTAAAGGCGTCTTTCTTTGCACACGCGCCGTCGCCCCGCATATGATCGAACGGGGCAGCGGGCGCATCATTAATGCGGCGTCAGTCGTTGGATTGTATGGCAATTTCGGGCAATCCAATTATGTCGCAACAAAAGCCGGCCTGATCGGCATGACCAAAACCTGGGCCAAAGAGCTTGGACGATACAACATCTGCGTCAATGCCGTTGCTCCCGGTTTTATCCTGACGGACATGGTCCGGAAAATGCCCGAGGACATATTGGCGAAGATGAGTTCAAAAACCCCGATGCAACGACTCGGCACGGTTGACGAAGTCGCGAGTGTCTATTTGTTTCTGGCATCCGATGAATCGTCGTATGTCAACGGTGCGACCATCAGCGTCGATGGAGCCATTACGCTTTAGGAGTGTTTACTATGAAAATTGGTGTAGTCGGAGTCGGTACAATGGGAAGCGGCATTGCCCAGGTATTCGCGCAAGCGGGATATTCGTGCACACTCGTGGACCTATCACACGAAAGAGCGATCAAGGGAAAAGAGAGAATAGCTGCCGCTTGTACCCGCCTCGTTCAGAAAGGCAGAATGACTGCCGATCAGCAAGAAGAAATACTTAACAATATTCAGCCAGGTGAACTGAACGACCTGCAGTCCTGCTCGCTGGTTATCGAGGCGATTCAGGAAGATATGCTGACGAAGAAAGCCCTTTTCAAGTCTCTTGTTCAAATTTGTCCGCCAGATACATTGTTTGCGAGCAATACATCGGCTTTATCACTGACTGAGTTGTCCGCAGATCTTGATAGGCCTGTCATCGGTATGCATTTCTTCAACCCGGCACCGGTGATGCAGCTGGTTGAAATTGTCTCAGGGCTGGGTGTCTCTTCATCAACCATTGAGACGCTGATGCAGCTGGTTCGCGACATCGGCAAAACACCAATTCAGGTAAATGAAGCGCCGGGCTTTGTGGTCAACCGTATTCTGATTCCCATGATCAATGAAGCAATCACCGTTCTTTTTGAAGGAACCGCAACAGCTGAAGCAATTGACAGCGCCATGAAACTGGGCGCCAATCACCCCATCGGTCCCCTTTCTCTGGCAGATTTGATCGGAAATGATGTCGTTTTGGCAATAATGAACGTGCTCTACGAAGAAACAGGAGACAGCAAATACCGACCCTGTCCGCTTCTAAAACAGATGGTTCGTGCCCGCTTGCTCGGACGTAAAACCGGGCGTGGATTCTTTGACTACGAAAACAAATAGCGTCAAATACGTCTGCCTAAACTTGATATTATCTAGTTCTGCCCGTCAACATACCGCCTGACCGACTGCTCACAGGCGTCTAGAAAAGACTCTTCACCCAGGGTATTGATCTTGAAGAAGACTGCCTGGCTTCCGCCTGATGTGATAGCAGAAATAAACAAATCCGTGCCGCTGCCAACCAGCGTGATATTAAGGCTGACCCGGTTGGATCCGATCATGCTGTAACGTTCATAAACCCGGACAGCTACCCGCATCCCGTTGAAAGTTCTGTCACTGCCATCCTCGAAAGTCGCCGACAAACTGCCACGGGTTATGTCCTGATGTAAATGATCGAGAAAATGATCAAACTGCCCTTTGAATGCGTACTCGTATTTAGCCACAATGTCCTCCTTATTGCTGTAAACGGTTCCCTGCCATTATACTGCCAATCTGCTTCTTTTGCGCGAATGTTTGGCGTACAAATCAGAGAATAAGCATACAACTGACTTTACGTCTGCCTGATCTTTGCCTATCATTAAGCTGATTGGTTTCATCTGTTTGCCTTTTTTCTTTTAAATGCAAGCATCCCGTTTCGTTTTCGTAGTCTATTAGTAGAAGGAATTAAATTGATCAGTCAGGAGCATGCATGGACGACAACGAAATCATCAGATTGTATTGGCAACGTTCAGAATCGGCTATATCCGAAACAGCTGTCAGATATGGCAGACTCATTTACCACGTTGCTTCGCATATCCTGCGCAGCCCGGAGGATATCGAGGAATGTGTCAATGATACCTATTTGGGCGCCTGGCAGGCGATTCCTCCGGCGAAACCTCAGATTTTATCGTCGTTTCTCTGCCGGATATCACGCAATCTGGCGATCAAAAAACACGATTACATCCATGCCGCCAAACGAAATCCGTCCGTCTCAATCTCTCTGACGGAACTGGAAGATGTCCTCGCAGCTGACGATTCAATCGATGATCGCTACTCAGACGAAGAACTGGCTGACTGCATCAATCAATTCCTTGAGACACTGAATTTGGATCAACGAAACGTATTTATCAGGCGCTACTGGTATTTTGAATCCATCAAGGAAATCATGATGCGGTACAAAATGAGCCAGAGCAAAGTTGAATCAATGCTGTTCAGAACGCGAGGCAAGCTGCGCCTGTATCTTGAGAAAAGAGGTTATTCAGATGAATCAAAATGAAATCAGACGGATGATCAGTCAGATTGATGACGAAAAACTGGCCGCATCCGAAAAGATGGCAGTTAAAACAAAATTTCCAATGTGGCAGAGAGCCCTTGCTGCTGCGATACTCTTTGCGATCGTGCTGGTTACAGGTCTATTAACCGTGCCAAACCTGATTCGTCCGTCAACAACTTCCCAACCGACAACACCACAAGAATCGCAACCAACCACGTCCATCAACCAGATAACACCGGAAACAACAACTCAGGCGACTCGTCCGATCCCCCGCTGGGAAGAACAAGCTGTACACGAAAAATTCACCGGCGACGCTTTTATCGACGGCATACAATACCAGTGCGCCGTGCAGGAGATAGACGCATCTGTTGTCAAAGAAAAACTCGGTGATTTCGTCCTGACCGGCTATGACTATTATACCAGTCAGCAGCATGCTATTAACGCGTCCTGGTATGCGCTGGACGGCATCGATCCCGCTTGTGTCGTCGCAGTCCAATACGCTGACTACGAAGGTTTCTACAGTTTTTATAATGCCGATTATCCGTTTGAGACGCTCGGCGACCTGATTGATAAGCTGGATTTAAAAAACAGACTGGTCTTCAATAATTCATTTCAGCACACGGTCTGGCTCGATGAAGATAAAGAAAACTACTGGTTCCGCTGGGACTATTATCGTCTGCCGGACACGGCCATTATCTGGGACAGATTGCTCTCCGAAAGAGATATCCCCAACAGCAGTGATACGTCAAATAAAGAGCTAGGCTGGGAGATGATGAGCATCAGCATCGACTATCCCCCCTCCGGCCAGTCCAATATTGGGTTGACTCTTTTTGAGAACGGCTATCTGGCAAC
>JAAYBY010000123.1 GCA_012729935.1 Clostridiaceae bacterium
CGATCGACAGACAATCCAATATCTTTGGCGTTAAGTCGCATAGTTTTTGTGAAAAAAAGTCGAAAAGCTAAAAATAAGTTACTTAAATTTATGCACAATGGCAAAAACCGAACACGTTTTTTCGAACGGTTCGCAGGGAATAGCAATCAAAAAAACTGATTGTTTATCGGGTTGCTCAGCTGTACAATAGGCGCATTGATTATCGTGAGGCATGCCTATGTCATTAATGTCACGACCCAGGATCAAGTTATCCACCGGTCCATTGGCGATTCTTGCAGCAGCACTGCTCTGGAGTATCGCCGGACTTTTGATTAAATATGTCGACTGGCCGCCCCTGGCCATCGCATCAGCGCGCAGCCTGATCGCTTCGCTTTTATTTCTTGTCTATTTTCGCAGACGCCTCTGGGTCCGTCTAAACGGTATCACCTGGCTGTCCGGATTGGCTATCATGGTGACCCAATGCCTGTTTGTCGTTTCCAACAAGCTTACAACAGCGACCAATGCGATCATGCTGCAATACACGGCACCCGTTTTTGTTGTTTTGGCTGGAGTTATCTTCTATAAAATTCACCCGACTCGCCGGGAAATGATCGCTCTTGTCTGGGCAATGGTCGGTGTTGTTCTTTTTTTCATGGAGAGAATCGACAGCGGCGGACTGATCGGCAATATCCTTTCTGTCGTTTCAGGTTTGACGTTCGCCGGGTTCTTTATCCTTAACAACCGCCCCGAATGCCATGTGCCGGCCGCTTTGCTGATTGGCCAGACAGGTACTTTTCTAATCGGTTTGCCACAGCTGTTGATGCTGCGGCCGGAATCGCTGAACAGTCAGTCAGTGTCAGCCATTCTAATTCTCGGATTTTTCCAGTTGGGACTTGGCTATGTTCTTTTCCAGTATGGCATCCGGCGGACGCGGCCGCTCAATGCCAGCCTGCTATCGATCATTGAACCCCTGATGAGCCCTGTCTGGGTTTTTCTGGTCCTCGGCGAAAAGCCCGGAATTCTGGCTTTGAGCGGCGCGTTTGTGATCATAACGGCTGTTTTGTATCTCAATTCGGTCAAACCGGTACCACCGATAACGGCACCACCGGTAACTGAACCGGAGATTATTCAGGATAATCTGAACATCATCACCCCCCTCTGATCACCACATCATCTCAGGTGGTCATAAACGATCCTGTTCATGTACCTTTTGCTGATTCCAGATGGCCTGTTGTACTAGGCGGATCATGATATGATAGGATAAGAAAAATCATCAGGCGCAGGATCAGGCAGTGTTGTGGTATTGTTGACCAGCGAGGCTCACTTGTTATGAAACATCGGGACAACCGTATCTGGCTTTTTTTGGGGAATCTGAGTATCCGGCATAAAATGCTGATTATTCTATTTGTGCTGCTGATTGTTTTTTTCCTGTCGGCGTTCTTTATTTATCAGTTCATGCTGCGTGACCTGCAAAATTATGTCATTGAAGGGAATATGCGGGTAATCGAATTCATCAACAATGACATCGACGCTGAATTGAACAGTATTGAACGCGCAGCCAACACACTGGTTGTTAATGAAGAAATCCAAAACTATATCGCACCGAATTCAACAGAGCAGGATCGGCAGGCGTTGCTGACGCTGATGACGCGCAACCTTTATAAAAATTTGCGGGTTACACCGATCCCCAATGTCGGCAGCATCATGATTGTTCTGGAGAATGGTGCCTATGTTTTTGCTCACCTGAGTAAAACCCTGACCGAAGACGAACGAACACAGCTGGCATCTTATGTGTTAGACCGTTATCGGGATACATTTGATTCGTCATTCATCACGCTGCCGGGAAACTTAAGCGAAAAAGCCGGCGCCCTGTCTTATGTGCTGCCGCTTTCGGGTGATCTGCCTGGTGAGCAAAAGGCTTATCTGGTGATGAACATCAACGGTTATTTCATATCCAACATCATCGCCAAATACTATTCCGCAAATCGAAGTATCATGGTGTCCGATCGTGAGGGGCATGTTGTCTGGCGGGCTGCAGCGTTGCCGCAGAAGATGTCAGTCGCGGATGATGAGGTTTACCCGCAAACAGGTGTTCGTATTGCGAATACTGAAACCGGCAAACGGATCGAACTGCACGGACGGCTCGAGCAGATCGGCTGGGTGACGACTCTGCATGTCCCAATGACCCAGATTCAGGACACATTGAGGCCGTATCCGATTGTTTTCTGGCTTTCGCTGAGTCTCAGTTTGCTGATCGCGATATCGATCTATCTTGTTTTCTCGAGCATGATCGCCGGCCGTATCGGTGAGATGAGCCAGGTTATCAATGAAATACGGGAAGGCGATCTGAACAGCCGTTTCCCGGTCTATTATCAGGATGAAATCAGTACAATCGGCAGTGAGTTTAACACAATGATCGACCAGATCCAATATTTGCGATTGTACAGCGTCGAACAAAAACTGCAGCAGAAAGAAACGGAGCTGCAAATGCTCCAGAGTCAGATCAATCCGCACTTTCTTTACAACGCACTGGAAAGTATTCGGATGATGGCGCTGGTGAACCAGGATGAAAAGGTATCAGAACAAATTAAAATCCTGTCCGATCTGTTTCGCTACACCGTGCAGCCGGGTTCTTTTGACAGTCGGGTGACGTTTCGTGAAGAAGTCGCCCATGTCAGTCGTTATCTGGACATGCAGCGGTTTCGATTTGATGAACGCTGTCAGGTTGAGATGGTTATTGATGATGATGTCCTGCCTCTGATGACAATTAAATTGACGCTGCAGCCAATTGTGGAAAACGCCTTTGTCCACGGCATCTGTTCGCTCGAGGAAGGCGGGAAAATTGAGATTCGCGGCAGCATCGATGAAGTGGATCAGATCGTTTTGTTTACAGTTACAGACAACGGTCCGGGTATTTCGTCTGATCAGATGGCCGCGCTGCAGGCGATGCTACAGGATGATTCGGAAAAAATCAGGACGACGTCATCGATCGGCCTGGTTAACATTCATGACCGGCTGCGGCTTTCGTTTGGCAGCCGTTATGGTCTGACGGTCAGCAGCAGACTGACACAGGGGACAACGGTATCCATTCGATATCCGGTCATCCGGGAGGAGACACCATCATGCTGAACGTTTTTTTGATTGATGACGAAAAACTGATTCTCAAAGGTCTTGAACAGATTATCGACTGGACCGAAGCAGGCTTTCATCTGGCGGGATGCTTCACGCAGGCCAGAAAAGCGATGGATGCTGCCCGCCGGGAAAGACCGGATATCATCATGACGGATATCCGCATGCCCGGATGTTCTGGTTTGGACCTGATCGCAACCCTGAAGAAAGAATTACCGGATACGTTGTTTGTTGTGTTGTCCGCCTATGATTCCTTTGAATATGCGCAGCAGGCGCTGCATCTCGGAGCGTTTCGCTATCTGTTAAAACCCATTGAAAAAAGTGATCTGCTTGAAACACTCGTCGAGGCGAGAGCTGAGATACTCAGAAAGCAACTTGAGTCTAAATCTGAAATGGGCCAGCAGGATCGTCAAATGCAGTCTTATCTGATAAGGGAATGGCTTTTGAATGGTGTGCAGCCACCGATGGACAGCAAACGCACACCTGTATTACAGCTGAGCTCGAAACCGTTTCGCCTGCTCTTCTGTTTCTGTCCCATCCGGATGAATGACGATTTTTCATATGAGTCGGTGCCACCACCGATCCGGCAGATTATTTTTGACAGCATCGATGCCGTTTATCAGCCAGATAACCAGTTTTTTCATGCAGGGATCTTTGTAGCGCTATTGGATGATGGCGGGCAGGAAAAACAGGTGCCGATTCAAGTTTTGCACGAACTGATCATAAAAAAGACACAGAGGCAGCCTCTGATCTATCTGACGACGGGCACATCCACCCTATCTGATGGCCATGCCTTTTTTCAGGATGCGTTTTCGATTTTCCGCACGTGTGTTTTTTTCGAGAAAGAGATTGCGAATATACAAACAGAGTCAGATGTCAGTGACAAAGTGGCATGCGCTGAAAAAGAACTCGTCAGATCGCTCAATCAGGCGGATCATGACGGAATCCGGCATATTTTTCAAATGCTGTTGAGAGATTGTTCACCGGACCATTCACTCATTGACCGGCAAAGTGTCTTATCAATTTACCGGGCGCTGCAGGACTTCGTCTACCAATACTGCTGCCAAATTGATCCCAAACATATATCGGCTCTACCACTTCTGCCACTCGCTGAATTTTTGACGCACCGGGATCTCTCCACTTATATGACTCAATTTGTTCTCAAGGAGCTAGAGGTCATCAGCAGACAGTTTACAGCAAACAAATCAACATTGGTTGCTCGGGCTAAACTGCACATTGAATCTCATTTTGATGATCCTGATCTGAAACTGGCGTCGGTCTCCCAACAGCTCTATGTCAACTACAGTTATTTAAGTCATCTGTTTAACACTGAGACAGGTCTGTCATTCAACCAGTATCTGACGCGAGTCCGTCTGGAGCGTGCCTGCAAGCTGCTGGTTAATTCGCCTTTGTCTATCCTTGAGATTGCCGGAAGAGTCGGCTATTCAGACATAAAAAATTTCTTCCGGGTATTTAAAAAGCAATACGGACAGTCGCCGCAGAGATACCGCCAAAATCAAAC
>JAAYBY010000124.1 GCA_012729935.1 Clostridiaceae bacterium
CTTCAGTATAGCACAGCTCAGATCATGAGTAAGCTGAACGCTCAGCCAAACCGCAACACGCGATCCTTGACCCGTACGCACATATGAATGCGTGTAGAAGGCGCTTTTTCGTCATTTTCACGATTATGTTACACTATTAGTGAATAAATCTATTGATTTTGATGAATAACGTTTGTTGAGAAAGGAGGACGTGTATGACGTCGAGAAAGAGAAAGGAACTTGATCCAGCCATTCTGACCCGTATGGAGCGTCTGGAATCCACCATCATCGATTACACAGAAGCCAGATCAGCCATTCGAACCGGTTTTGACGATCAGGAAAAAATCCAGGACCGCCGTGCCCAGATCATGAAACGCTTTAGAGCAAGCCAGGCAGACTGGGACGACTACCACTGGCAGCTCAAACACCGTCTGACGACAGTTGACGCACTGATGAAGATCATACCGCTGTCGACCGAAGACAGACTGGCTGTCAACCGGGTTGCCGGACAGTTTCGCTTCGCGATATCTCCTTATTACGCCAGTCTGATTGACCCGGCCAACATCGATTGTCCGATTCGTCTGCAGTCTGTACCCAGTGAATCTGAACTGCTGCCCGATGGCGATCTTGATCCGATGGATGAGGCCGGCAGCTCGCCCGTTCCGGGTGTAACACGCCGATATCCAGACCGCCTGATCATTAAAGTCACCAACCAGTGTGGCATGTACTGCCGTTTCTGCCAGCGCCGCCGCCTGATCGGTGAGACAGACCACCATGTTGCCCAATCAGTCTTGACCGGTGCCCTGGCTTACATTCGACAACACCAGGAGATTCGCGATGTTCTCCTGACCGGCGGCGATGCCCTGATGCTCAGTGACGAGCAGCTCGACCGTCTTCTGTGCGAGCTGCGCCAGATCGAGCATGTTGAAATCATCCGTATTGGCTCGCGCACACCGGTTACACTCCCTCAGCGCATTACACCCGATCTGGTTCAGATTTTGAAGAAATATCAGCCGCTCTATGTCAATACGCATTTCAACAGTCCGGCAGAGATAACCCCTGAGTCAAAACAGGCCTGTGAACGGCTGGCTGACGCCGGTATACCGCTCGGCAACCAGATGGTCCTCTTGAACGGTGTCAACAACCGGCCGATGGTTGTCAGAAAGCTGAATCACGAGTTGCTGAAAATGCGCGTAAAGCCTTACTATATTTTCCATGCCAAGCAAGTGCGCGGCACATCACGCTTCTGGGTGCGGCTCGAAGAAGGTCTCGAAATCATGGAGTCGCTGCGCGGCTACACATCCGGGATGGCGATACCTACCTATATTGTCAATGGCACAGGCGGTCTTGGCAAGACACCGCTTCTACCCAACTACCTGCTCTATATCGGCCGCGAAAAAGCGGTATTCCGCAATTGGGAGGGTCAGATTTTCGAGATTGAAAACAAAGTCCGGCCCAATCACCGGTCTGCACGGTAGCCCGTAAAAAAAGACGGCCGAAGCCGTCTTTTTTGTTGTAAGCAGGTATTCAATCAATAGTAATTCATGCTATCAAAAAGATTGGCGAACAGGGCGATCAGTGTACCGCTCATGATGATGCCGAGAACGATTCCGATTACAGCCAATATCAACATGGCTCGGC
>JAAYBY010000125.1 GCA_012729935.1 Clostridiaceae bacterium
AGCGCCTGCGTGCATTATATCAAGCAACAAGAAATCTTGCGCTTGACAGCGCAACTTAATAATACTAGGAGGTAATCATCATGAAAAAAAGACTGACGGAGCTGATATTTATTCTTGATCGCAGCGGATCCATGAGTGGACTGGAGAGCGATACGATCGGCGGTTTCAACTCACTTCTAAATAAGCAAAAACAAGAAGAAGGATCGTGTGTCATCACAACAGTGTTGTTTGATGACCGGTATGAGCTGCTGCATAACCGGATCAATCTGCAGGGCGTGAAGCCTATCACTGAAAAAGAATATTATGTTCGCGGCTCCACCGCGCTGCTGGACGCGGTCGGCCGAACCATCAACAAGATTCGCAATGTCCAGAAAAATACTGCTGCAGAAGAACAGGCAGAAAAAGTGTTGTTTGTCATCACAACGGACGGCATGGAGAATGCCAGCAGGGAATATGATTACAAAAAAGTCCGGCACATGATTCAACAACAAAAGGAATTAGGGAACTGGGAATTCATTTTTCTCGGAGCCAATCTCGATGCCGTTGAAACTGCCGCCAACTTCGGTATCACCGCTGATTTTGCGGTCGATTATCTTGCTGACACAGAAGGTACGCTGTTGAATTTCGATGTGCTAACCAGTACGATCAGCCAGTATCGCACCAGCAAAGAACCTTTACAGGCAGACTGGAAAAAGAGAATCGATGAGGATTTTATCAAGCGGAAAAAAGACAGGGACAACCAATAGCCTCATCCAATAATTAAGAACAGCCTTGGTAATCAAACAACCAGATCAACGCAAGACTTGATACAGTCATTCAGCCGTTTGTCTGGTTGTTTTTTTTATTTTTGACGTATAATAGATTGACAGATGAATCATGAACCAACAGCAGTTTCTGACTATCAGAATCAATGGCTGTCAGACTGTTTACGATAGGGCATAAACGTCCTGTCGGAAATTTATGTCTGCTATGACTGCCCGGGAGGCTCTTTTTTATGCATGAAGAGGCACTTGAACAATTGATAGAAAAACTTCAAACCAATCCTGAAAACGGTTTAACCGCGGATCAGGTAAGGGACAAGAATAGACAGTTTGGAGAAAACAAAATAGAGGAGCAGCGAAAACAAACTCTGCTGCAAAAATTTCTTGCGCAATTCAAAGATGTCATGATTATCATTCTCATGCTGGCAGCAGCTGTATCGTTCGTCGTGGCTATCTATGAGCACGAATCATTTTTTGAACCGATCCTGATTGTCGCGATTGTGGTATTAAACGCTGTCATAGGACTGATCCAGGAGAGCAAGGCTGAAAAAGCGCTTGATGCACTGCGAAGTATGTCTTCTCCGGCTGCTGTCGTGATCCGCGAGGGACAAAAACAAAAAATACCGGCATCACAGCTCGTTCCGGGAGATCTGATTGAAATACAGGCGGGTGACTTTGTGCCGGCAGACGCCCGGTTGGTTTCTGCATACAGGCTGAAGGCGGAAGAATCCGCATTAACGGGTGAGTCGGCTGCTGTTGAGAAAAATGCAGCGGCAGTTGTTTCGTCGAATGCCGCACTGGGTGATCGCTTCAATATGATCTATCAAGGCTGTGGCATCGTCTATGGTCGTGGAACGGCCATTGTTACAGCAACCGGGATGCAGACTGAAATGGGCAAAATCGCAACATTGTTGTCTGAAGCCGAAGAAACAACGACGCCTCTGCAGAAGAAACTGGCGCAGCTTGGTAAATATCTCGGGTTGGCCGCATTGGTCGCCTGCGGTGTTATTTTCGTGATAGGTTTGCTGGAAGGCATGCGGGCGATTGATATCCTCATGATCGCGGTCGCGCTGGCTGTCTCTGCGATTCCGGAGGGGCTGCCGGCCATTATCACAGTTATTCTGGCAATCGGTGTTCAGCGGATGGTCAAGCAGAACGCGATTGTCCGCCGACTGCAGGCTGTCGAGACGCTGGGCAGTGCATCGGTGATCTGCTCGGACAAAACAGGCACACTGACTCAAAACCAGATGACTTTGACGCAGTTGTTTTCAGCTGAAGAACAGACAACGGAAGACGTGTCCGAACAGAACAGCGATCCATTTCGAAAACTGTTAAAATACACAACATTGTGTTGTGATGCGACGATCAAGGTGACAGACGAAGAGGTGCAGCATCTGGGTGATCCAACGGAAACGGCTATCGTCTACGCAGCCTATCGCAATGGCCTCGTCAAGGAGACACTGGATGAGCAGCATCCGAGACTGGCTGAACTGCCTTTTGATTCAGACCGTAAGTTAATGACGACTGTTCATGAACTGGATGGTCAATTGACGGTGATCGTTAAAGGTGCGTTTGACAGCATTATCAAACGATGCCAGGACCAAAACGCCGCCCGGAGTGAATCGGTAATGCAGCACATGAGCGAACAGGCTTTGCGCGTTCTGGCGGTTGCCTATAAACGGATGGATGATCTGCCGGAACAGCCTGACTTCGATGATCTGGAAAGCAATCTGGTTTTTCTCGGACTGGTTGGTATGATTGATCCGCCGCGCCCGGAAGCGAAGGAAGCCGTTGCACTTTGCCGGCAGGCAGGGATCCGGCCGATCATGATTACGGGCGATCATATTGCCACTGCCCAGGCAATTGCCAGTCAGCTCGATATCTATCGCGACGGTGACCGCGCTGTCAGCGGTCAGGATCTCGAACACATGACACAACAGGAACTGGATGATTCGGTTGACCGGATATCGGTTTATGCGCGTGTTTCCCCTTCCGATAAAATCAGGGTTGTCAAAGCCTGGCAGAAAAAGGAAAAAGTTGTAGCGATGACGGGTGACGGCGTCAACGATGCACCCGCCTTGAAGGCTGCCGATATTGGATGTGCGATGGGTATCACCGGGACAGAAGTCGCGCAGGGAGCCGCTGACATGATTCTGACAGATGATAATTTTGCGACGATTGTCTCTGCGGTTCATGAGGGGAGAGGCATCTTTGACAACATCAAGAAAGTTGTCGCCTTTTTACTGGGCACCAATATCGGTGAAATACTGACAGTCTTTTTTGCGATGGTATTCTGGCAACAGACACCCTTGCTTTCCATGCAGCTTTTATGGATCAATCTGGTGACCGATAGCCTGCCGGCCATATCTCTGGGGATGGAGCCGGTTGAAAAAGATATTATGAAACGCCTGCCACGGCCAAAAAATGAAAGTATTTTTGCCAACGGACTGGGCGTACAGATTGCATTGCAGGGTACAATGTTTGCCATTCTGACACTGATCGCCTTTTACATCGGCTGGCAGTCCTCAGGAGAGATTGACCAGGGCAGAACAATGGCTTTTTTGGTTTTATCGCTGACCCAGATCATTCACGCCTTTAATATGCGCTCGCATCATTCCCTGTTCCGGATCGGCTGGCTGACAAACAGCTGGCTCGTTAAGTCAGCCCTGGCTTCTATTGTTCTAACCTTCATACTGGTTCTGGTGCCGCCACTGGCGCATGTGTTCGGATTGGCGTCCTTGACACCCATGATGATCGGTTATGCTGTGCTGCTCGCCTTTATTCCCGTTCCGGTTCTTGAGCTGGCAAAAAAGCTTGGTTTATTGAAGGCCTGATCTATCAAATTCTTGATCATTCAACAGCATTATACACCCGCGCATCAGCACTTTTCTGCATGGATGAATTGGAAAACAATGGGAATGTCAGGATTGCTTTAAACAAATCACCGTCGATATCAATGGCAAATTCCGCGCCCTGCAATTCGCTGAGACTGCGGGCGATGGACAAGCCAAGGCCGCTTCCATCTGTACTTCGGGAGCGATCGCCGCGGACAAAGCGCTCCATCAGCTCATCGCCGGATATATTGAGCGGATTGCGCGAAATATTACGGACAACGATCAACGCATTTTTATTCTGAACCGTCAGACTGACATAAACCCGGGTGCCAGGCTGCCCATATTTACAGGCGTTGCTTAAAAGATTGTCAAGGATCCGCCATAATAATCGGCCATCGGCCAGAACAGTGACAGGGTGATCCGGCTGGGTGGTCACCAGATCAAGGTCGCATCCAGCCAGTTTTTCTGCGTATTCACCCGTAACCTGTGTCAGAAGAACACCGATTTCGCATGGGGAACGGTCAACGTTCAGGACGCCGGTCGACGCTTTCGAAGCTTCGATCAGGTCTTCAGTCAACTTTTTCAGGCGAGTGCTGTGACGATCGATTACCTCAACATACTCCCGCGCTTTTTCGCTCTCCAGCGGTTCGCTTTTTAGAAGATCAACATAATTGATGATCGATGTCAGCGGTGTCTTGATGTCGTGGGAGACGTTGGTGATCAGCTCGGTCTTAAACCGCTCACTGCGCATTTTTTCTTCAACCGCCAGCGTCATGCC
>JAAYBY010000126.1 GCA_012729935.1 Clostridiaceae bacterium
CGCTGGATCACTGGCATGTGTTCACCAATGAGAACAAAGGAACCAACGTTTATTCAAACCTGATCGAAGAACTCGGCAATGGCGGCGCTGACGTCGTCTACTCCGCAACCGGCTGGCCGGGACACACCGCCTTTATCGATCCGGGTACAGAAGAATTCAAAGCAGCCACGTTGGAAGAATTCATCACGCTCGGTTCACGTATTGTCACAGAAACACCGCTGACCATCTGCGAAAACTCGCTGTTCTCACCGATGGGTGCTTCCGGTGATGTCTGGGCGGTTCCGCCGAAAGCTGCGACCATCGGCCCGCGCGATATCGTCAACGCCCGCGAGCGTTTTGAAATGCACAGCTTCGTTAATCCGGGCGGAGACTCCTGGCAGCGCATGGTTTCCCGGATCGAGCTGTATGGCCCGATCTCCATGGAATGCCCTGCGTCGATCATGCGTCTCGGGCCGGGTACCTGCTATGTCAGTGAAGCACTGGCCAAGCCGTTTGGTAGCTGGACTCAGGGTATCCTGAACCGCGACCTGTAATAGCTGAATAAGGGAAAAGACAGTTGTCAGCGGTTCAGCCGCTGCCGACTGATCCGATCAGTGCCGCTTACGTCAATGACCATGACAGACCGCCGATCTGCAGAGTCACACGGAAGCGGCTCTTTTCATGTTGTCGTTTTTTGACAGATGATCGTTTATAGAACCAGTCACGCCCGCAGTAAAGTAGAGAGCGGGGTGATTTGATGCAACGGTTTCTTGGAATCAATCTGCTGATTTTTTTGCTGCTCTTGACAATCCTGATCGGTCGTCTGCCAAGACCTGTATCGGCGAAAACAAAATCAACGACCGATTATGATCCGCTTATTTGTCAGACGAGAGAAATTGTATCTGCTTTCAGACAGACGCGGCAGGCAGCAAATACCGGCTCCGTGCGCCGGCTGACTGCGGTCACTGCGGATAACTCGATGATCACAGCGGATTCCTGGTCTATGACGGCGTCAGTGACCGGCATGATCAGCTACTTTGCCGGACAGACGAATTCACTGGGACAGACTTTACCAGCCAATGATCGACGATTCCTGCTGGGTGAGTGCCTGCATCTTGTGATGGACTTCAGCGAGGACCCCGGTCTGATCACGATCAGATTCGGCGGCCGTGTCTGGCAGTATAATGGTTTTGCCGGAGTCAGACACTATGAGACATCATTGATTGTCCCTGAGCAGCCGCAGACGCTGTCCTGGGCAAACGAGCGGATTTCAGAACCGCTGACTCTGACCATAACAGCACAGTCGCGGCTCAATCCGTCTGAACAGGCCGAATTTTTCCTTTCAGGCATCGAAACAACCGGACACGTCCATCAAATTGTACGCGTTCAGCCGGTTAGGTGGTCATGATGTGATTATAAAGCTTTAATCAGAACCAAACGGGCGGATCGGACGGATCTCTGAACTGGAATCGCTGTCCGGGAGCTCATCGGCTTCCGGCAAAATCGGTAAAGGCATCACCGTTTCCGATTCTTCTTCAGGTTCCATCATCTGATCAAGTGCTTCAGGATGTTCTGTATAAATATAGCAATAATTGTTTTCGCTTGACAGTGTATAGAAGTAGGCGACCGGCCAGGCAGAGAACGTGTCAACATAGCCGTAAACAGGTTGTTTGAGTTTTTGGACTGTCTCAGCCAGCGAGTCGAAATCGGCAATGCTGACACACCAGGCAGGATCCCAGGCTTTATCCGCGATCAGGATGAGCCGGCCTTTTAACTGGCGCTTCATCTGACGGAGGGTTTTCCAGAAGCGATCTTTGGGCCGGCTGCAGGTTGTGGCAGCCAGCAGGATCAGTGAAAGCAGGCTGAGTCCGGCGGCGATCAAAAAAATCATGTAGGGGATGCTGTCAAGATGAATCTGGTAGCGGATCGTCTGCGTCACAGGCTGTAGTTCTGCCGGACCTCTGTTATCCTGTCGTGTAATGCGGAAAACAGGTTCCTGCAGTGGAATCAGCAGCGAAGCTGTTTCCACAAAGGTTTCAGAGCCGCCCGGAAGATCCAGCGTGATAAAAGTTTGACTAACAATCACCAGTTCAAACGCCAGCGTTTGATTGAGCCGGCTGCGAATGGCTGTGACCTGCTCCCTAAAGGGATCCAGATTGACATTGACCGTCTGATCAGAGACATAATCGGCCAAACCGGTGATTTCAGCAACAACCGGATCCTGTAGAGCCTGCTCGGTTCGCAGGACAATCGGCTGGCCTTCGCCGGGCTGATGAGCCTGCAAGATGGCATTGATTGTCGTCCGTGCCGTTCCCGTAACAGTCCGATCTGCCGTGAAATGAACACGGAAGGTCGGTTCGACAGCATCGACCAGCTCATCCAGATAAACCGCGTCAGCCGGTGCGATCTGGATTGAATCAATGGCGTTGTCTTTCAGATGGACGGCATAATCGGCTTCAGAGGTCATCGAGGTCTCGATCATCCGCATCTGCCAGTTAAAGATAAACGGACGCCAGGCGATTAGGGCAGCGGCCAGAAACGCAACCACAAGCAGTGTAAAAACCAGCAAAAGGCTCGTCCGCAGCCAGCGGTTCATCGTCCGTCGACTCGTCTGTTGCTGGTCGATCGGAAACAGGGTCCGCTGTGCCGTCGTGCGTTGACTGATGCGTTGATGCTGCTTCATGATGAACCTCCGTCAATCGATGCAAACCCCTGAAATCAGGTTTTTTCATCTGATTTCTGTCTCTTTACAATCACCCTGATTCTATCATGAAAGTGTTTGAACGACCAGTTTTTCTAGACAGTTGGCATAAAGATGCAACGGGTTGTCTGATAAACTTCAGTTATTTGTTACCAACTTGTAATAGAAAAATTGACAAGGTGTTGATGCCTGACTATAATGAGCCCATAAATTGCTAAATAATCATCTTGCGCATTCAGAAAACCAGCAGAATAGACCCGAATGACAAGCATTGTGTTTTTTGTGTGTAAGAAAATTAAGAGAGGTAAATATGTCAAAACCAACGATACGATTAACTGGCTTGCTGCTGATAGCCGTTATAGCTGTCGCATCAGCCATTTGGCCGGATCATGCGGTGTTATACACAATGGACGAGTCAAGAATACCGGCCGAAGTAATTATTCGAACACCTGAGGAAACCTATCAGCGCATGACCTTTGCAGAGACCCTGATCGACGCGATCGATGAAGCGAGCATTCCGCTCGGAGAAGACGATCTGCTGAACATGGCAGACAATACACCGCTCGAACCGGGTAAAACCTATGATGTCGTCGTCGACCGCCGAGATCAAGTCAGATTGAACTGGAGTGGATATGAACTGGGCACCAGCAGCACTTTGTCGCTGTCGATGGGTGACTTGATGGCCCGCTCCGGATTTGATGAGCTGGAGTCAGAGGGAACCGGACGCGTTGAGCAGAATAAAGACGATTCCCAGTCCGTAGCTAACGGCGAAATCGCCTATACGCAGATCGACCGCAAGATTGTCCGGACCTTCGAACAGATCCCGTTTTCCACGGTCACGCTCGACGATCCTAAACAGTATGTCGGGGAAACATCGGTTCAGAC
>JAAYBY010000127.1 GCA_012729935.1 Clostridiaceae bacterium
ACGATAGCCAACAGCACCCAGACACTGGACAGACCAACCCGGTTGCCAAAAAGCCGCGGCTTGATAATATTGCCGTCCACTTGCTGTATGGCGATGATCATGGCGACAAAGATCAATGCCTTGATCGGGTCAACCAGTAAAATGATTAAGGCGCTGGGGACGGCACCGATGAAGGGCCCGATAACCGGGATGATGTTGGTGACGCCGATAATGACGCTGATCAGCAACGGGAATGGTGTGCCGATAATGGATGCGCCGATAAAGCAGAGGACGCCGACAATCATGGCATCGATCAAATTGCCGGCAATAAATCCGGAGAACATCCGGTTAGCCCGGGCAGACAGTTCAAAAATCCGATCGAAATGCTTTTGACTGAAAAACGCTTGAATGGCTTTTCGAATCTGGCGTAGCAACATCTCCTTGTTGTAAAGCAGGTAAACGGAGAAAACGATGCCGATGATCCAGTTTGTAATATAAGATGTTACATTGACAACTGTATTCAGTGCATTCTCTAAAATCTCGGAAATCCAGGTGTCGATACTGGTCTCCAGCGTTTTCATGACTTTTTCCAGTTGATCCTGGTAAAGATTATCCTGGCCGAAACGGGTGCTCAGGTTTTGAATGAAGTTCTCAGCCTCATTGATGTAAAAGGTGATGTTCTGCACCAGTAAAGAGAGGCTTCTGACCAGCTGTGGGATAATGATCCAGAAAAGAAAGACGATGATCAAAAGGGTCATGATGTAGGCTAGAACAAAAGAAATTATTTTGCCGCTTTTTGCGGATCTGCCGCCTTTTCTGGAAAGTGCGCCAAAGGCTTTTTTATTAAACCAGACATAGGGGATATTGATTAGATAGGCCAGAATCAGGCCGATGCTGAATGAGGTAAGGACTGAGCCCAGGAATGACAAAGCGCTCAAAATGCCCGAAAGATTCTGTAAGACAAGATACAGAATAATACCAAACGAAATCAGAAGCAGATGATGATTGAGCTTTTGCTTTTCCAATGGCATTCCTTTCTGGTAACCGAATCGATTTCTTCGTGATCACATTTTATAGGAGATCACGACAGATGAAAAGGGTTGTCACATATCTCTCAAATCCGATAGCTACAATGATTTAGCTTCGCCTGCGTCCGATACTGAAGTCTTTCACCCGCGCTCTGCCTTCAATCTTCTGCGAGGATTTTGCAAATAGCGGTTCGAACGGATGTCCCGATACGACCGTTACAGTATTACCACACAGTCGCTCGATGGAAGACAACAATTTCTTTTCATCACTTGTACAAAAGGAAATCGCCTTGCCGAATTTCCCGGCTCTTCCAGTCCGCCCGATTCTGTGTACGTATGACTCGGAAATTTCGGGCAGATCAAAGTTTATGACATGTGAAAGGTCGTTGATATCCAAGCCTCTTGCCGCAATATCAGTCGCGACCAATACACGGATTTTACCCTTTTTAAAATCACTGAGAGCCGTTTGCCTTGCTCCCTGAGATTTGTCTCCATGAATGGCAAGCGCATCAATTCCATTGCGTCTGAGTTCCTTGACAATTCTGTCGGCTCCGTACTTTGTTCTTGAAAAAACAAGAACAGACTCCATATCCGTATCCTTAAGAAGATGCAGAAGGAGCGCTCTCTTATCCGCTTTTTCCACATAGTAGAGTGACTGATCGATCAGTTCGACTGCCAACTGATCCGGTATCACATCGACTTTTACCGGATCTTTGAGAATCCTTCCAGCGATCTCTGCCACAATCGGCGGCAGAGTAGCCGAAAAGAACAAAGTCTGTCTCTGTTCAGGTACCGATGAAATGATTCGGCGCACGTCATGAATAAACCCCATATCCAGCATTCTGTCTGCTTCGTCAAGGGTCAGTATTTGGACATTCTTCAGGCTGATGATCTTTTGATTCATCAGATCCATCAAACGACCGGGAGTCGCTATCAGAACATCCACGCCGCGTCTGAGAGCAGCTTCCTGAGGTTTCTGGGAGACGCCGCCATAAACAGCGACTGACCGTATCCGGGTATACTTCCCATAATTTTTAAAGCTTTCATATATTTGGATCGCCAGCTCTCGCGTAGGTGTCAGTATCAGAGCTTTTATACCTCGTTCATGGACTTTCGTTTCAGATAGAAGCTGTAATATCGGGACAGCGAAAGCTGCAGTTTTACCTGTTCCTGTCTGAGCACTGCCGAGAATATCATTACCCTGCAATATAAGCGGTATAGCCTGACTTTGTATATCTGTCGGGTTGATATATGCTTCTTCTTTTAGCGCCTTGAGGATCTCCGGCATGATGTTTAGTTTTGCAAATTCCATTTATTCTTCCTTTTTTCCTTTTTATCAGCAAAAAACCGCTCTCTCACAACTGAGATCGCGGTCTTGGATCTAAGATGACTTAGCCCATTGTATCACTTATCCCATCTTTAAGATACACCAACATTTTGGACTTGACATCGTTCAACTGTGATCGCGTCGATCATTGCAATCAGGCTGATTCGCCAGTTATTCGGAATAGACCCCTGTTGACAAAGATGTCCCTTTGCACTATACTTGCTTTGTAGTTAACTACTCAACTAATTAACTATATAACAGAGGGAGGTGACTTGCTTGTCCATAAAATTCAATGATGAAAAGCCAATCTTCATGCAGATCGCGGTAATGCTGGAAAACGCCATATTCTGTGGCGCATATGTAGAAGAAGACCAGATCCCGTCGATAACAGAGTTAGCTGTTGCCTACAACATAAATCCGGCTACAGCCCTTAAGGGTATAAACATGCTGGTTGATGAAGGTCTGCTTTATAAAAAGAGAGGGCTGGGAATGTTTGTTGCAGCAGGTGCCAGCGCAAAAATCCATCAGAAGCGCAAGAATAGCTTTTATGCAAACTACATCCGGCCGATGATCAAGGAAGCCAGGCAACTTGGTATAAATGGGGACAGCTTGTCTGCCATGATAGAAAGAGGGTATCAGGATGATGGGAATTGAAGTAAGAAATGTGACAAAGACATTTGGCAGCGTCATGGCTCTTGAAGACGTCAGCCTGCATCTGGAAGTAAAGAAAATATACGGCCTGCTGGGCAATAACGGAGCCGGTAAAACAACCCTGTTCAATATCATATCCAATCGACTCTACGCAGATAGCGGACAGATCAGCATTGACGATCAGAAGGCAGCTGATCATGATTCGGTTTTGGGCAAAGTTTTCATGATGGGTGAAGATAATCTGTTTCCTGAAGATATGCGCGTGAAGAAGGCTTTTACAACAAGCAAACTGTTTCTGCCCCAGTTCGACTTGGATTACGCCCTTGTGCTGGCAGAACGGTTTGAGCTGCAGACAAATAAAAAGATAAAATCACTTTCAACCGGTTATGCATCAATTTTTCGTTTGATTCTCGCCCTGTCTGCCAACACACCCTATCTGCTGCTGGATGAGCCTGTACTCGGTCTGGATGCCCGGCACCGGGATATGTTCTATAAACTGCTGATCGAACACTATTCGCATCGTCCCAGCACCATTGTGATTTCCACCCACATCATCCTGGAGGTGGCCAATCTGCTGGAACACATCCTGATCATCAACAATGGACGAATCGTCAAGGATGTACCCAGAGATGAATTACTGGCTGGCAGTTATACGGTATCCGGACCAGCCTCCCTGATTGATCACTTTATCAAAGATAAGAAAACCATTTCTACTGACCGCATTGGTGGTTTGCGCACAGCCTGTATAGAAGGTCAGCCTGATGAAAGCGACGTTCCGGATGGTTTGGAGATCAGACAGACAAACCTGCAGGATTATTTTATCAGTCTGATGAATGGAGGAAGCGTAAAATGAAAAGCATGCATATTCGCTTGGCATACCGATATAAAATGAATGCCCTACTGATCAGCACAGCCATTTTTACGACGGTTATGGCTTTACTGCTGACTGCCCTGATTGCTGGAACCCTCCGAATCAACTTGAGTATTGACGGAAATGTGCGATCTTCCTTCTCCGGCTATGGATTCGCTGCAGCTATTTTCGTTTTTATAACAGGAATTGTCTCAATTCGCGAGGATTTCCGCTTGTTCATGCAGTATGGAGTAACCCGGAAAACCACTTATCTCGTTCAGATTCTTGCTGCCGGTTCTGTCGCGATCATCCTGGCTCTGCTGGGTGAGCTGTTGCTGAAAATGAGTCAACTGGCCGTTGGCACAGATTCCAGACTCGTTATTTCGGATTTGTATTATCTGATCTTTGCAGATAAAAACCGATTCAGGCCTATGATAATCCAGCATCTGGAAAGCATCGCAACATACATTTCCCTGTTTATTTGTGCTTATTCTGCCGGTGCTTTTATTTCATTACTGTTTTACCGGTTGAACAAAATCTGGACAGTCATTGTAGCGGTTGGGGCGCCGATTCTTATTCTTGTCGGTTTGCCCATATTGGTCAGCCGCCTGAACATCAATCTTGACAGACCGGTCCTTTTCGTCACGAGCCAACCATGGCTGTTCATTGCCCTGTTTTGCACAGTCGCTGTTGTCTTCAATATTGTAAACTGGCTGTTGCTGCGCAGAGCACCCGTCA
>JAAYBY010000128.1 GCA_012729935.1 Clostridiaceae bacterium
AAAAGACGATACGATCAGCTGTGTCTTGCTGGAGGGCAAAAAACCGGTTGAACGATTAGTCAGATGTGGCAGCTGCTGCCGTCGTTTGGATATTGTCACAGGAACTGTCAGACAGATTGTACCTCCGTTGCAGGCTGTCTTCATCGAAATCGGTGATGTTCACGACGCATTCTTGCCGTTGAAAGAAGCACCATCTTCGGTTAAGCCGGGGCAGCCTGTAATTGTTCAGATTTCTCGACAGACACCTTCTTATAAAGGGCATAAAGTGACGACTGCTATTCAGATTCCCGGACCTTTTGCAGTTTTTTCCAGCAATGGAAAACATTTGAAACGAAGCAAGCTCAAAGGATACGACAAAGCAGAACAGGAAAACTTATATGAACGGGATTTACAGCGGCTGCAGCACCAATGGCAGAATATCCGGCAAAATGCTTTCGAAGGAACCATTCCGCGGCTGCTGCTGGGCTGCGGCGATCCGGTCTATCGGGCGATCATCGATTGGGTTGATAACAAAACAACGCGCATTCAGACTGATGATCTCGAGATCTACCGTGAACTCGAAAAATGGATCAGGATCCTGCAGCCAGAGAAACTGTCTTTGCTCCATCTGACCGTTCCGACCGATTCTTTTGGTCTGGCAGAGATCCTCGCACTAACAGATCTCGATAAACTGATCAGGCAGAAAAAGGTTTGGCTGCCAGGAGGCGGAACCATTGTGATTGAGCAAACCGAGGCGTTCACTTCGATTGATGTCAACAGCGGTCGAGATATCAAAGGCCGTTCTGACCAGTCGCTTCGAATCAGAACGAATGATGAAGCAATTGTCGAAATTGTCCGGCAGCTGAGGCTGAGAAATACCAGCGGTATGGTTGTCATTGATTTTCTGCGTCTGAAAAATCCGGAAGATCAGGAGCGTCTGAACAATCGTTTCAGACAGGAACTGAATCTTGATCGTGCCAAAACAAAGCTGTTCGGATTTACCGGTATGGGACTTTTTGAACTGATCCGAACCGCACTGTAACGTCAATGCCTTACGTATCAGCCGTTTGCGATTTCAATGCGGTGACGATATAATTGATTCATGGTTTTTAATGGAGGGCCTGAAATGCTTCGGCTTCCATCCTTTTTTCAGTCGGGAATGATCCTGCAGCAGCAGGTTCCGTTCAAGGTTCGCGGAATCGCGAAACCCTCTGTTCCGGTGCGCATTCAACTGAGAAGGGAACCTTTTGACAACCGGCCGGTGTCACCGCTGGATCAGCAGTATGGCCTGGTATTTGATGTAGAAGTGGAAGCAGACGCTTCTGGCTTGTTTGAGATGGCTGTACCAGCACCTGAAGCTTCATTTGACCCACATGAGCTGACTGTGCAGACACCATCAAAATCAATCCGCCTGACAGATGTACTGTTTGGTGAGGTCTGGATCACAGGCGGTCAGTCAAATATGCAGATGCCCTTGTCTGCCGTTCAATCACAATCAGAAATTGAGACGATGGCCAATCTTTTTTACGTACGTGTTCTGACTCAGTCTCTAACGGGTATTGGCCGTAAAATGCCGCATTATCAATATCATCCTGCAGATGATATATGTGAAGCACAGTGGCTGCGCGGCGACCAACCGGAAGATATGGCCGACATTTCCGCCATTGCTTTTTCTTTTGCCCGATCTCTGCATTTAAGCCTGCAGATTCCAGTTGCTGTGGTTGAAACCGCATTGGGAGGCAGCTGCATTCACGCCTGGATCAGCCGCCAGTCAATCGATGCTGATGAACAGCTGAGGCAGCATGTGATCGATATGGGATTTTACCGCAGCGAGAATGACTGGGATCTCAGTCGTGATTGGGAAAATGCACAATACCAGCCAGCTGCCCTGTATAATAACAAGATTGCACCGCTTCGAGCTATGATTGCCAAAGGTGTTCTATGGTATCAGGGGGAAAGCGATTATCAATACCCTGAATACTACAAAACCGCACTTCCTGCCTTGGTATCTGACTGGCAGTCTGTTTTCAGACCAAGCGGATCGCGCGACCTGGCTTTTCTGATCGTGCAGCTGGCGCCCTATTACTATGGGCATCGCCACTTTTATCAACTGGCGGAATTTAACGAGATGCTGACTTCTGTCAAACATCAGCTGAACAATCCTTCTGCGCTGATTCCTGTCTATGATTTACCGCTGGATTATGAGAACGCTCCCGAAGAGTGGCGCCATCCGCTCCATCCGACCGCTAAAACGGTGATCGGCCAGCGCCTGGCCAAGACTGCCTGCGGGTTGCTATATCAACAGAAAGCTCCGTTATCCGCACCTGAATGTTCGAATATCGAAATCGTCGGTAATAAGATGCTGCTGACGTTCAGCCATGTTGGTGAAGGACTCAGACAGAAAGACCAGGATGGCAGGCTGCGTGGCTTTACAATCTGTGGTCCCGATCGCGTTTTTCTTGAAGCTGAAGCACGAATTCTCTATGGTGTTCGTGTGATGGTTTGGAATGATCAGATTGATGATCCACAGGCGGTGGCTTATGCATTTTCAGACATGAATCAGGAATCCAATCTGATCAGCAGAGATAACCTTCCCGTTGTGCCATTTCGCTCGGACCGGTTCCAGGCACACTACCAGGCGCCAATTGAATGGTTGCACTGCGAGTCGCTGAACATCTGGTGCAGTCCAAAGCTCGAGCAGATGCACCAGACTGGCTGGCATCCACGCTGGCGGATTGACAGAGGAGCAGGCGATCTGGTGGTCGAATGGGCTAACAAAACGGAAGGTGCCGGCTCGCTGCACTTCACATACCAGACAGATGAGCAAAACCAGGTGAGTCTTGAGCCGGTTTTGACGTATGCTTCCCAGTTTCCGCCACTTAATCTCAGTCATATAACCCACATCAGCGTTAATCTGTTTAATCCCAATCAACAGATGAAACGCGTGAGCATAGCGTTAGCAGCGGGATCAGATAAACAGACGCTTCAGGACGTTCAGAAACCGGTTGTTCTTGTGTCTGCGCTGCGCTGGCAAACCATAACATTTCCGATAACGCACATCGAATCAAAAGATCAGGTCCATCGACTGGTTCTTGTCATTGAAGACCGCAAGGGCAAAGGCGATCTTTATATCGATCAGTTTGAGTTGATTTGCCGGGACGGATAAACGTGTGCTGCACGGCTGCCAACAACAGGAGAGTGACATGATAAGACGAAAAAACACACCCCTGCGAATCAAATTAAAGCCATCTGTATGGCTGGTTTTGATTTTGCTCGTTGCAGCAGGTGTTCCTGCAGCATGCGATATACAGCCGACGTCGTCTGAGACAAAAGGTCCTACCGTGATCAGTGTGACGCCTGCGGCCAGCCCGACACCTGCCCGGACTGAAACCACAACCAGAACGACTGCCCGACCGGTTCACCACGAACTGCTTTCGATCAAAGACTACGGAACTTTTGCCAACGGTCATACACTCCTGCTGCCGGACGGGTACTGGTATGATACGGCTGATGACCATCAGATCACACAGATCAGTGATTTGACGGTGACGACCGATGGCCCTGGCCGGCCGACACTATCCCGGCAGGATGACCAGACGTCCATTCTGACAATCACCAACTGCAGCAACATCACATTCCGGAATATCCGCTTCGGCTTTGATCAAGCAGAATGGCCTGATCAAACAGAACCTGATGACAGCGCATTAATCAAATTGATTCAATCAGATCATATCCGTTTTGAAAATTGCGAATTCTTCTCCAGTTCCGGAGCGGCGGTTCTTCTCGATGCATCTGACAATATCTTTTTTGATAATTGCCTCTTTTATAACATTGTAGATGCACCTTTCAAGACCGGCCATGCCTATGTGCCAAGCCGGATTGACTGTTCGGACTGCACGTTCGAAACCGTTACCAGTGGTGTTCTCCCGTTGAATCTGCACCATTCGCTTTTTGAACGGTGCACCTGGATCGGACGTAAAGGCTATCGGGTCCCTGTACCCGCGATGAATAAGACAGAGGGCGAACGCGTTGCAGATGATCCGGATCATTTACCTGTCCAGCTGGCCGGTACACTGGCCGCCAAAATTCGCTACCGGATCGATGATGCCCAACGGCTGACGCTGGTAAACAACATTTTCTCGAGCGACGAGGTCTTTGTCTTGTTTGAGCAGATGGAAGCGAAGGCTTCTGAGCTGTTACCGGAAAAAACCCTCGACTGGTCATTGTCCGGGCAGAAAATTGAAGAGTTGCAGTCAGGTGAAACGCTGGATCCCACACTTGGTATCAATTTATCATTGCGGACACAAATTGATGAAGAAACAATCGTAGTCGAGTCAGATTCCGGACAGGAATCCATCCGGCAGCCTCGGTATACACTGTCAGAATTATTGCAGGACCTGACTGTCATCCAGGATCTCGCGCAGCGTCTGAATCCACTGATCACCGGAACAATCTCGGTGAAGATGAGCGATCAAAACAGACACCCGCTCCTGCGACTGGAGATTCCGGTAGAATCGCTTGAAAGCTGGATTAATCCTGATTCACCGAATACGATCATCGCGCAATCAAATCTGGTCCTGCTTCATCCTGACTTAAATCCAGCGCTGTTTATGGAGAATGAGCGGTTTGGGCGCTTATCTGCCAGTCATTTCATTTCAGTACTGGAATCATCATTTTCTATCAGCGAAAAGCCGTTGATTGTCTATCCTGATGATGAACCGTATCTATTGACGTATCAGATAAGATTCACTGGAAGTCATATTCAGGATTCTGTTGTCTACCATACGTATCAGCTGCTCCTGGAGCGGTCAGGAACTCAGGATGAGGCTGCCGGACCGGTTCAGAACCGCTTCGAACTGGCTGAATTCTCAATACGGGCAGACAACGGAGTCAAACGGTTGATCAGCCAGCCTGATCAAAGTGGCCAAATATTCCAGCTGATCAACGAAGATCAGCGAGCCATCATATGGCCGTTGCTGCAAAATCCGATAGTGCTCGATGAGCAGACAGAGCTGAATCCACTATCGCTATGGGCAGCTGATGCTTCTGATATGACCCCGGTTTTTGTGATGTCCGATCATCCGGACCGCAT
>JAAYBY010000129.1 GCA_012729935.1 Clostridiaceae bacterium
AAACTCAAGATATTCGATTATCTGGTTTATCTTTTTGAACAGCTGGCAGCTAACAGGCATAATCTTGATACGTTTGATCTGGAACCATTGATGCCGTGGTCAGACCAGCTGCCTGAAAATTTGCGTGCTTCAAAGTAGTTGTCAAGATGCTATTGTTTTACGCTTACCCTCTATCAATTTTATCTGCTTCGATATTTGCTGAAATTCAGCAGCTACTTCTTGCGACATTTTAATCAGCTCTTCATAGTTCTCAATCTTATTCTCTTCGAGGAAGGCGATTGTTTTTGCCATCTGTTTAAGATTGAATACTTTTGCCCAGCGTTCATAACCGGCGCCTTTTCCAGCTTGAAGTTTTGCTTGGATATCAACCAGCAGGCTGATTTTATTCGAGTTGATTTTACTTCTGTTTTGTTTTTTGGGAACAAAGACTGACTTGCCTTGTATGGCTGCTCTAATTTCTTTTTCAGAATACCCTTCACCCAGAGATCTTAAGCGTGTGAATTTCTGTTGGTCTTTTGCTCTAAAAGCGAGATGTTCGCCACGTTTGATTTCATAACCGGCTTCAGTCATCATTTGGAGAATGCAAATATCGGATTGTCAGAGCCAAGCTGACGGAGATCATTGGTCCACGGCCGCGGAGTAAATTGGGCCAATGTGTTGCGATAGACTGAGCCACCTGCATCAGATGGCTCAGTCATCGTATCAGTTAGCGATTAAACCCATAGCGCTCTCTCATTGAAATATCACCATCAATGAAAATGTTGTAACTGTTTGATTTCAGTCGATCAGTCATCGCTTCAGCCGCGACCGGATTCGGGATTTGTTCAATCCATTCAACTGGTTCATATTGGGAAACAATAATCGTAGACGTCTTGCGATTCCGTCGATCGATGAGATCAGCTAACACCTTGCTTTCGTCAACAGTGATGGGAAACAACAGCCATTCATCGATAATGAGAAGTGATATTTTCTCAAAACTCTTCCTTGCTTTCTGGTAGGATTCAAGTCCTTTTTCTTTTTCAATCAATAGGGTCTCGACAAGGTCATTAAGCCGAATATATCGAGTAGAGAATTTTTGTCGGCAAGCGGTTGTCCCAAACGCCTGTGCCATAAAACTTTTACCTGCCCCGGTTGCCCCGGTAATGATGATATTTCTGGCATGATGAATGTAGTTGCCGGATGCCAGTTCCGATATGAATTGTCGGTCGAGCTTTCTGTCCGATGTATAGTCAATGTCCTCAATACAGGCACGTCCATCGATGAATCCCGCTTTTTTCATTAGTAGATTCATTTTATTGTTCTGTCGTCTGAGCCATTCCTGATCCACCATGAGCCCAAGTCGGTCGTCGAACGATAGCTCAGCACTGGACATCGCATTCATCTGATTTTCATAAGCTTCAACCATACCTGTCATTTTCATCTGCCGGAGCTTAGCGATGGTCTCATTACTCAGCATGTCGGCCACCTCCAAAATAAGCGGCACCACGTTGGTGACCACGCGGTGCAGATGGTCGGTTATCTGTTTTCGTGAGAACGGATGGTCGTTGCATATCCTCTTCTTTGAGTAAAATATCTTTCACCATACGATAGGTCGGCGACTTGCTGCGTTTACACGCTAGTTCACACGCTTTTTTCAGCCGGGCTGCGGAATATTTGTTTGCCAGTGACATGATTCCCAGACATGCCTTGTAGGTTTGCTGAATGACCGGTGAGGAGTCCAGAATGCTTGAGAGCACCTTGACTGTATCTGAACCATACGACTTTGCCCATCTCAGGAACCGATCGGCATCCCAGTCGTGATAAAACTGCTTATTTAATGGCATATGCGCCTTAATGGTTGAATAAGCTTGGTCACCCCAAAGCCTTTCATGTGACGCAATGCGTTCCTGATGATAGAATATCTCTACAGTTTGACGGGTCGAGCGCACATCGACTTGCTTTTGCAGATACTCATAGGGTACCGAGTAATAATGCCTGGCAAAGCTGATGTGTGAGTTGACCTGAACCTTGGCGGTGGACCATTCAGCGGTCTCGTAAGGTTTTACGCATAGCGGGAGCAGATGATCTTTTTCTTCTGACAGGAAAAGATCCCATCGGCTCCTGTCTTTGCCTTTCAGCGGTTTATGGTTAATTTTCTCCAGTTGTTCAAAACAGGCGTGCTGTAATTCTTCCAAGGAAAGAAACTGCTTGTTTCTGAGTGCCACGGTAATTCTGTTTGATATGATTTTCACACCATTTTCCACTGAAGCCTTGTCACGTGGCCTGACGGGTCTGGCCGGTAAGATGACCGTGCCATAATAAGCCGCCATCTCCTGATAAGTTCTTTGGATAACAGGACTGTACCAGTCCGCTCCGGTGACGCCGGTCTTGAGATTATCCGGTGTGATCGCGCGTGTAACACCACCTAAATACCGAAAGGCATTGTTATGGGCCGAGATCCAGTTGGCCAGCTTCTGATCTTCGCAGATCTCTGCGTAAATGATTTGGCTGTACGGCAGAATCGCGACAAACAGCGATGTTTTCACAAATAGTCCGGTTCCCGGGTCTTGGTATTGTGGTTGTGTCCCGGCCCAGTCAACCTCCATGAGCTCGCCCGGCTTGTGTTCGATTCGTATCGTCACTTTTTCCTGTACGGTATAGTCTGTGTAGTATTTGCGAAACTGCGTGTACTGGTAATGACGATCGCCATGATCCTGGCATTCTCTGCAATATT
>JAAYBY010000130.1 GCA_012729935.1 Clostridiaceae bacterium
GGTTGGGTTTGTCAAGTTTCAATACATCCTGAATGATCGCCAGTGCTGTCCGGACTGCTTTCTTGTCGCCAATCATGGTGACAATTTCTCTTCGAATATCTGTTAATTCGAAAAAATTCAAGATGCGGCTGGTTATTGTTCCTCGTCCGATCACAACCGTACCGCCTGTCAAACCGCTTTTTTTTGCGGTCTGGAGAACTTTGCTGCCAAGGCCGCAGTTGACAATCACCGTCAGCTGTTCATAGTTCTGATGACTGTACGCTATGTCCATCTGTTTCTTCCTCCCTTTTACGGGTCTTAATTTTGTAGATCAACCCAAGCAACTGTAACGCGATGATCGGCATCAACGCGACCATGGCTATCATGCCAAAGCCATCGATTAAAACGTTTGCTCCATCAATCGCTTCTGCTGCACCATGCACAAACGCTAATATAAAAGTTACGGTCATTGGACCGGACGCGACACCACCGGCATCAAAAGCCATACCAACGAATACTTTTGGAACGATGTACGACAAGCCGACCGCGATCAGATAGCCAGGCAGCAAAAAATGCCACAGATGAACCGATGGGCTCATGATTCGAACCATCGACAGGGCAATCGCAATGCCAATACCGATCGCCAGTGATACCAGAACAGCTCTCCGGCGAACATAACCGCTGGTGACTTCTTCAATCTGATGCGTTAACACATGGACAGCCGGTTCAGCTAGCACCGTGACAACACCCAGTATGAAAGAGATGGCAATTACCATAATCGATCGATCCATCGTGGCGATCCGATAACCGATTTCGCTGCCAACCGGCATGAAACTCGCATGGACGCCCAACAAAAACAAAATCAGACCAACCAGCGTAAACCCGAGACCTATTGATGAACGCCTGTACGTCCTTCGTGTCATCTTCATCGGTTTTTGATTGCAGAAAACAAGCAGAATGACCAGTGGAGACATCGCTGTAACCACATCAAACGGAATCCAGGGGACGTTGCTGATGAACGGTCTGAACAATGATTGTGAAGTCTCTGTGTATTGATTCAGCTGTCCGGATAATTCACCCGGATTCGTTACAATTCCGGTTATCATCATCGCGATGATCGCGCCAGACGAAACGATGGCTACTAGACCAAAGCTGTCTTTTTCAGACGCCTTGCTGTCCTTCTTCATCGTCGAGATTCCCAAGGCAAGTGCCAGAACAAACGGAACAGTCAGCGCGCCTGTTGTGGCACCGGACGCATCAAATGAAATTGCCAGAAATTCCGGTCCGACAAAGATGGCCAGAACAAAAATGACAGCATAGAGTATTGTTAAAACTCGGTATAGGGGCCAGCTAAAGGGAATTCGAATCAAACCAATACTCAGCAAAATAGCGATACCAGCTGATACAATAACCAGTATGCCATTACCAGATATACTGCCGTTGGTAACTGCATCAACCTGCCAGGCCAGAATATGCAGATCAGGCTCGGCGATCGAGATGAAAAATCCAAGAATAATGCCAGCGACTGCAATAATCCAGACCCGGTTGGAGCGGGCCAGCGCTTCACCCATGCGATGTCCGATTACAGATATCCCGAGGTCAACGCCAAACAAGAACAGTGTGAGCCCCACGACAATCAGGCTGGCCCCGATCAGAAAGCGATAAATCATCAGACCCGGAAGGGGCGTCACCAGCCAATGAAGCAGGAGAACGATAAAAACAATCGGTAAAACAGACTGAACAACTTCCTTCAATTTGCTGACTAATACCGTCATCGCTCACAATCCTTTCCGAATGTGATTCATTATACCATATTGCAGTCTGTTCGGGCTGACAGGCACCGTCAGTGAAACGCTGCTTTCGTATTTCCGTACACGTCACACTTAGACAAATCATTTATAATACAAGCCTGCCAGCTTCATCTGACGCGTCAGAGAAATTGTAAACACGAACCGCCGGATTTCATACCGGGCGTTGACTACAGCAACCGCAAATTCCTCGCCTGTCGCTTTGTCAGTGCGACCACCAATGCTGATCGATTGTATGCTGTCAAATGCGCCTCCTTCACCGATGGCCTCATAGATTTGTGCCATGACTTCATCTGTAAGCGCCTCGCGTAATTGAACAGTACATCGTTCTCGCAAGCCTGTCGTGTCTTGTGCATTGATCAGATCAATCACGTCCCGCAC
>JAAYBY010000131.1 GCA_012729935.1 Clostridiaceae bacterium
CCGTTTCAGGATAACGGCTGTCCACACTGGCTGCAGAAGCGGCTGCCGGGTTGTACGGACGCACCACAGGCGGAACAGAATTTAGCTGTCGGGCTGCTGCTGTCCCGCTGATCGGCCGGAGCAAGCGGCTTGAACGGAGCAGGCATCTGGCTCAGCCGCGTTTCTTCCAAAACATCCGGATCTATAAAGCGATCAACGTCTGCCTCTTCATCGATCATGTCCTGCAGCGGACGATATGGATCGTCGCCCCAGTCATCGTCGTCACGCCAGCAGATCCAGATCGCGGCCTGTTCATCCGGCTGGACTTTGGGTGGATGCAGCTGTGTCATTTTGTCAACGAATTGCAGAATTCGACTGCGAAGGTCCTCAGGTATCACCAACACAATCGTATCGTGCGAATTTCCGGTTATCAGGAGTTCATTGGGACTGTTGGCAATTATGGATGTGATCTTGTACCAGAGAATGGCGTTCCGGTCAAACGGAGCGGCGCGATAATCTGTACCCGATACGAGTTTGTAGCCCACGCGAAATCCAGTGATTGCTGTTAAGGGTTCATTTTTGGGAACGCGCTTTTCCCGTTTTACAAAAACACCTTGCTCATTCAAAACATACTCAGAATAAATCCCGGTCATGACATCCGGAGGGCTCGTCTGGGTGATCCAACTGATGCTTTCCATCTTTAAACTCCTTTCAGGCTGTCAACTCGATAAAAATGATCATCGACTATTCATAACGCAGAGCATCGATCGGATCCATCCGTGCCGCTTTGCGGGCTGGATAAATACCAAAAAACAATCCGACCGCACTGGAGAAAATGACGGCAATTACAATTGACTGTAGACTGAGGACGGGGGAAATACTGGCAATGTTCATCGTCTTGACAAACCAGGCGATACCCTCTGCCAGACCGAGGCCTGCCAGAATTCCCAGTATTCCGCCAACCATCGTCAAGATGATTGACTCGGTCATAAACTGCATCATGATGTCCGTTGTTGAGGCGCCAACTGCTTTTCTGATCCCGATTTCGCGGGTCCGCTCGGTAACGGAAACCAGCATAATATTCATCACGCCGATTCCGCCGACCAGTAATGAGATGGCTGCGACTGCACTGATGAATATTGTCATAACGTTAACCACTGTGTTGATCTGATCCAGAATTGAAGCCAGATTCTGCGTTCTGTAAACAGATCTGCCTTCATTTCCGTGTCGTAGTTCAAGCAGGCGAACAACAGCTGCGGCCGCCTCATCAACCCCGTCAGGGGATGTTGCCATGACCAGGACTGACGACAGTTCATGATCTGCTGCCAGGATTCTGGTGACAGCCGGGAAAGGTGCATAGACAAAATTCGGCATGCTGCCAAATTCCGAATCGTCCCCGAACTGATCCGCTAAACCAGAGTACTGGGATGTTGCAGATTCACTGACCCCGATCACCGTTGCGCGCATCAGATGATTGTCCTTTTCGATCACCAGTTTTTCACCAACGGCATTTTCCCGCCCGAACAGTTTCTGCGCGCCGGTGCGGTCGATGATCACAACCGGTCTGTCATCCTGATATTCAATATCCGAAAAGGATCGGCCATGAACGATATCGATCGGAGAAAAGAACAGGTAATTCTCATCAATAGCAGTGAGAAAAATTCTACTCTGACTCATGTCAGTCTCGGCACGCGCGACAGTCTGCAGGGTTGCTGTTGCCATCCGGACAGAAGGTACTCTTGTACGAATGGCTTCAAGATCTTTCTGGGTCAGATAATCGCTTGATTGTGCCTGATTGGAGCGAACCTGGACAAAAAATGACGATGCGCCGATCTGTTCGAACTGCCCCAGAATCTCAGTTTTTCCGCCTTCGCCAAGTGAAACGATGGCTATCACAGATGAGATTCCGACAATGATGCCCAGCATGGTCAGGAGCGCCCGCATTTTGTTGCTGATCAGGCTGCTGATCGCCATTTTCAGACTTTCGAAAAACATCAGGCCGTTCCTCCGCTCTGCACAAGGTTTTCCAGGCTGTCAGACGTGATTTGACCATCGAAGACATGAATGGTTCTCTGGGCGTATGCTGCAATGTTTGAATCATGGGTGATCAGGATGATGGTCGACCCTTCTTTATTCAACCGCTTGAAGATCTGCATGATTTCAGTGGATGACTTGCTGTCCAGGTTACCAGTTGGTTCATCTGCCATGATCAGTGCCGGTTGAAGAACAATGGCCCGGGCGATGGCTGCCCGCTGTTTCTGCCCGCCGGACACTTCGTTGGGTTTGTGTCTGGCCCATTCACTCAGGCCGACAGATTCCAGCGCCTCCATCGCCCGCGCTGTCCTCTCCTTGTACGACAGGCCGGCATAGACCATCGGCAATGCCACATTGTCTCTCAGATTAAGCTTCGACAGCAGATTGAACGACTGAAAAACAAAACCGATTTCCTCATTGCGAATTCTTGCCAGCTCATTCTGACTGAGATCAGAAATATCAGTTCCGTTCAGCTTATAGGTTCCCTGATCTTTTTGATCCAGGCATCCCAGTATGTTCATCAGTGTCGATTTACCAGATCCGGACGGACCCATTATGGCGGTCATTTCACCAGATAAAATGTCGAGATTGACACCTTTTAACGCAGTCAGCGATATTGCACCAGTCTGATAGGTCTTCCAAACATCACGCAATTCAATCAGCATATTCTTTTTTGCAGATATTTCTGTCATTGTGTTGCATCCTGGTCTTCAATTCTGACTGTCATACCGGGCTGCAGACTGCTGTCAGGATTGAGAACAACCCGATCGTTTTCATTCAGGCCATCCAGTACTTCAACTGACATCTCTGACTGGATACCAGGTGTTATCGGTCTTTTGATCAGCACATTGTTTTCGTCTACGACGTAGACAAAGGTAGCGTCAAGTTCTCGTCGCATGGCCTCAGCCGGTAAAATCAGAACATTTTCAGCAGATGCTGTCTTAATTTCGGCATCAATTGAAAATCCCGGTATCAGTTCACTCCTCTTTGGTCCCATAATGCTCAATTCAACTTCTCGCCATGGTTCACCGCTCAGTCCACTTAACGATCCCAGTTCACTGCCCAGCTCATTACTGCCCGTGAAAGATCCTGAATTGGCAAAGGGTGCGATGTAGGTGATCTCGCCGCTGAAAACCAGATCATTGTATTGATATTGAACCGGCATTCCGACACGCAGCCGATTTGAATCAAACTGATTGGCCCGGAAAATCGCCTTTGGCCGTGTAGTATCATAAATCACAACAGCGACCGCGCCGGGCGATGCCAGACCCGCGGACGGTAAAACACTCTGTCCTTGCGTGAGCAGCGAAGACAGATCGATGGAATTTAAACTCGATTGTGTCAGACTACCGGTGCTGCCGACATAGTCGCCCGGTTCAACATTGATTTGAGCGATGACACCGTTCGTTGACGCTTTGAGTGTTGCGCTCGATGCTTCGAAGCTTTCTTTGGCCTGTTTCTCGATTGCAGCTGCCTGGCTTAATGCTGACTGCAATGTGTTCCCCAGGCCTCCCAACTGACCGCCCAATTGATTGAGTAAATCCTCGTCCAGTCCCAGACCCAGATTGAGATTCTGCAACTGACCTGTTAGCGATGATACAACCTTGCCGCTTGTTGTACTGATTGATTGAATATCATTTTGCAGCTGTTTCAATAACGTTTGATAATCTGGATTCTCATTCAGGGAAACACTCTCAGTCAGTAATGCGATTGCCTGCTGAATGATGCTGTCTGCATTCTCACTTTCCGGATCATAACCCTCCAGTAATTGTGTCAATTCCGAACTTAGTTCCGGATTAATATCGAGGGTCGCCGGTTGTATGCTGCTTAACTGAACCAATCCTGAAAGCGTTGACGACAATTGGTTGTTAAGTGCTGTCAGCTGCCGGTTCAGATCTTTTGCCGCCTGTGCGGCAGCGGCTTCCTCAGCCTGTTTTGCGTCAGCCTGTGCCGCTTCAGTTGTTTCTGCCTGTCTGATTGAATCCTCAATTTCCTCTCTCGCTGACTTCGCTTGCATGTACTGCTCTTCAAGCTCACTCTGATCGAGCGTCAACAGCGGATCGCCCGCTTGAACAGTATCACCGCGGGAGACATGGACCTTGAGAACACGTTGTCGTTGCTCAGACGACAGCTGCTCAACAGAACCGGGATAAATTTCAGCCGAAATCATCATATAACTGCTGATATCCCCACGATACACATTGCCGACCCGAACGGTTGCAGGCGGATCTTTTTGCAGGAGCGCATAGAGTAGAATGGATAGAGCCGCCAGTCCGATTACCAAAAAAGTAATCACTCTGCGCCTTCTGATTTTGTCTTTTCGTTTAGATACGTGTGACAACGGATTCACCACCAGCCTTTTTTGTTTCTGCTTATTCAGGCCAGCCGGATCAAACCGGACAGCCAAATCTTTATGGTTCCATACATATTATAGCGGGTCGTGTCAAATGTTCTTAATGATTTATTTCTGTCGCGATGATTTTATACGATTCCAGCGGTGCGAATATGCTGTTGACGTGCTCCTCTTTCTCGTAGTAGATGATATATCCTTCGACAATGTTTTGACCTGTCAGGTCCTGACTGAATGTAAATTCATAACAGGCGTAACGCCCGTCAACCCAGTCATAAAATTTATATAAACTGTGTTCATCATCATAAACGCAAACCTGCGCGCGCGAAGCAGCATCCGATTCGTCTTTTCCGGCAGAAATCCGCAATGTGTTATCATCAATGACTTTCACATAGACATAAAACGGTTCAATCAAATCAGCAAAATAGACGTACTGATCTCCCTCTTCTGTCGTGGTCGACCACTCGGCAGCACCTTCGAAAACGCCTGTGGGCATGTTGATGCTGTATTCAGCCGGCACACCATCCGGTCCGGCAATAAACTGACTGCCATCTCCATCTTTCGGAATCAGTTCCGTGTAGAAAAATTTAAACGTTGCGCCTGGTTCCGTCGTATCAAAGTTGACATCCTGATAATCGATAACCATTTTGGATTTCTCAACCGGGGCTCGATACTGGTGGGCGGTTCCGTCAGGTTCGAGCACCGTATATTGGATTTGTTTGACGTGTCCCTCTTTTATCAGTGCTGTTTTGCCGGGAATATCCATGATGATTTTTTCTTCCTTGAATTCCACTACAGGCTGCTCCGGCTGAACGAGCAGTAAAAGATGAAAACTGCCTCCCAGCGCATTTAATCCACCGGATGGCATGGACGGATTGGAGCACTCTTCATAAAACACAACGGTTCCTGACTGGTTTAGTTCACCAAGATGAGTGTAGCCTGTCCGGTCGGCCGTCTTCCGGTTGATCACGTCAGCACCAAAGCTGGCAGACAAGCGGATCCAGTCACTTTGCTGCATGGCATCTGACCCGGTTTGAGCGATCAAAACCGCTTTCCGGTCAGCAGGCAGCGTTATATTGACAGGATGCGGCGTCAGACTCAGCGGCAAATACCGCGTTTTGATCTCAAGATCAGGTTTGCTTGAGTTCATCGTGCCGGTCAGATTTTTGAACAACGCTGCGTACAAACCTTTTCCCTCGACAGCATTTATGTACATCGAACGATATATTTTATCATTGGGTTGTCCCATGAACGCGCGATAAGCCTTTGACAAATTGGCCGGTGCACCGCCAAGTGTGTTGATGAGAGCCGTGCTTCCCGAAACGTCAGATGAATAGCTATACCGTATCATCAGATCGGGTAAAAAATTGTTTCTAAATCCAGAATAGTGATTGTCGCGGATGAATTCCAGAAAGTCGGCCGCCGCATAGCCATAATGCATGTCATAGTCATCAAAATTATGTTCACCGGAAGCCCAGTATGGCTGGTTGGCATAACTGGATAGATAACCCATGTAATAGTCATTCCTGGGTGTAAATGAGATCGTTTCTTTGGAGGACTCAATCCATCCGGTTGATGAGAAGTAGTCATATGCCTCCATTTCCAGAGTGACGGCGGTTGCCTCGGAAAACCAACGGCGCGATTTATAGTCGACAGCCACATAACCGCTCTGGATGATATGGAACAGCTCATGAACCGTTGTCAGAAGCATATTGTCGGTCGAAATGACTGCCTGCTGCCTGCCGGATTCTCCCGGTGCATCAATAATCAGTTGTTTGGCATTGAGATGCAGATAGGGGCTCAGACTCAGCTCATTGACAGCTGCCCCCAATGAGTCGCGACCATGCTGCTCCGGCCAGTCGATCCCGCCATCACCGGCGACAAGCACATCAATCACATGACCGGGTCTTCGGAATCCGCGATTTCCCTCGAACAAGTAGTCTTCTGCCAGTTCCAGACAGTCCACCATGACAGCAACTTTCGCGGGCAAAACGTTCTGTCGGATCCAGGTTGGGTCATCGAGAATTTTCATACAGGACTGATATTCAGGATCGGCGCAAATTTTCTCGATCAGTAATCTCTTGTAATGGACCACGTCCTCTTCCCGTCCACCGCTTTGTTTGTTTGCAAGAGCATTGATGCCCCTCGCCAAGCCCTCACTCATATCAATACCACATGATTGATAAACCGCAATCAGCCTTTGTTCGACTGCGTTGACTTCGACCGGGTTGGACGGCGGAAGAGCAGCAGGCCAGTAGATTTTATAGGTGTTGCCAAGATAATAATAGCGAAAGACCGTACCTGTGTTCAGAACAACATTAAA
>JAAYBY010000132.1 GCA_012729935.1 Clostridiaceae bacterium
AACTGAAACATCCCGGACAACGACATCCATGACGACGAAAGAAAGCAGCCTTGAAACCTCGGAAACCTCTTCACCCAGCTCGAGTGAGTCAACGAGCCAGACAGCGCAGTCTTCGACGACTCAATCAGGGACAACAAAGCCAACGACTACAAGACAAACAACCACAAAATCATCCGTGACGATTACTGCGACGACAACTGTCCGGCCGACAACAGGAACCACAACAGCTCCGCCTGCACCGAAGCCAACTCAAGTGCCGACGACAGCGCCGCCCACACCAACAACAGCGGCTGTACCGTCGGATTTTCCGGCCAAGAATTATGGCACCTTTTTTCGCGATGATTATGGAAAAAACAGCCAGCTGGTCACCAGTGAAGATGGTTCTGTGACACTCGACACGGGGTCTTCCCCCTACGGCGTTGCTCTGATTCGCATCGACCCCAACCTGATTCCGGATAACATCCGTGTTAAAGTCCTGGTTATCATCGGCGATTTGAAATACCAGTATGACATTGTCAAACGCGGTTCTTTCCAGGGTATACCACTACAGGGCAGCGGTTCCTGTTCGATTAACGTATTTAAACAGATCGATGCCTCGGGCACGTCTCTGGCTCAGGTGATGACCCATCAGTATCAAGTATCACTTGCCTCCAGCCTGAAACCGTATACGGCAGCATCGATTTTGTCAGATTTCTCACGTGGTTCAGCCAGCGTCCGACAGGCAGCCAGCCTGTGCAGCGGTATCAGCACGCAAACCGGCAAGGTCGATGCCGTCTATAACTGGATCGTTGCCAATATAAAATATGACACAGCTCTGTCAAAGAGCATCACGACAGATAAAACCAAATATGAAACCTATCTGCCCGATCCGGACCGTACCTTTTCCGCTCGTAAAGGCATCTGCTATGATTACGCGTCTCTGATGTGCGCAATGCTACGCTCTCAAGGCATCCCGACCCGGATGATCAAAGGTCTGGTGTTCGGTAGCAGCTATCATGCCTGGAATGAGGTGTTTTTTGAGGGATATGGCTGGGTCGTCGTTGCGTCTTTCCGCTGGAAAGAAATCAATGGAACAGGCTGGGTTCTTTTTGACAGCACGTTTGCTGCCAGCGGTATGACGTCCGAGCAGATTTCCAAGACGACACACACCAAGCAGCGAGTCTACTGATCAATAGGTACGACGGTCAATCACACGCTTAGCTTTTCCTTCGCTGCGCGGCAGAGACTTGGGTTCAACCAGGCGAATTTGTGCTGAGATGCCCAACGTCGACTGAATGTCATGAAAAAGCTTCTTTTCAATTGTTTCGATTTCCTTGATCGAGTCTGAGAAAAAGGCGGCGGTCATCTCGATCTGGACTTCCATGTGATCGAGGTTATGTACGCGATCCACCAGGATCATGTAATGCGGCTCTACTTCACCGTATTGAAGTAGAACAGATTCGATCTGGGTAGGAAAGACATTAACACCGCGGATAATCAGCATGTCGTCTGCGCGTCCTGTTACTTTCTCCATTCGGACCGTTGTGCGTCCGCAGGCGCACGGTTCATAATAGAGACGCGTCAAATCGTGTGTGTTGTAACGAATCAACGGCGTTCCTTCTTTGGTTACACTGGAAAAGACCAGTTCGCCCAGCTCACCATCCGGCAATGTTTCATGGGTCAGCGGATCGATCACTTCGGCAATAAAATGATCCGACTGGATGTGCAGAAGATCACCAGCTTCGCAGCTGATTGAAACGCCGGGACCCATCGTTTCGGACAAGCCGTAAATATCAAACGCCTTGAGATTCAGTTTACTTTCAATCTGTTGTTTCATGGCCAGTGTCCAGGGCTCGGCACCGAAAATGCCGACGGACAGTTTCAGCTCAGCCGGATCAACATCGTATGTTTTCAGTTCATCGGCCAGATGGAGTGCATAGGATGGTGTACAGGCCAGAGCTGTCGGTTGAAAATCCTTTAGGATCTGGATCTGGCGCCGGGTGTTGCCTGATGATACAGGAATCGTCGTCAACCCCATTCGTTCCGAGCCGTAGTGGAGGCCCAAACCTCCGGTAAACAGACCATATCCGTAGGCGATATGCAAAATGTCCTGAGCTGTCAGTCCTGTGGTGGCCAGGGCACGACAACAGCATTCACTCCAGATATCAATATCCTTCTGGGTGTAGCCGACTACTTTCTGCTTTCCTGTAGTCCCTGAAGACGCATGAATGCGCACAATCTGCTCAATCGGTACTGCGAATGTCCCGTAAGGATACTGGTCACGCATGTCTTCCTTGTCTGTAAAAGGCAGTTTTTTCAAGTCATCCAGACTTTTTATGTCTCCAGGTTCAATTCCTGCTTCATCCATTCGACGGGTGTAATAGGGAACCGTTCCATACATGCGATGGACACAATCGACCAATCTTTGACCTTGAAGTGCACGTATCTCTTCCAGTGGCATGCATTCCATTTGCTGATTCCAGATATATCCGTTCATCCCTTTGCCTCCCGATCTGTTGAAAAACGCAATACCACGTGGCAGAACTCTGCAAACGTGTCTGCTTGCTTGATTGTGCTATTTTATCACAAGTCCTGCTTTTTGTGATCACGCACCGCATCCTGAGCCTGAATGAGATCAGCAATCATTATCACGGCTTGACCCGGATCAATCGTCAGTCGATAATCCTGATCACCATACGCGATTTCAATGTACTTACCAAAGAAAGCGCTGATTCCCAGACGGTTCTCCAGAGATATATCCAGTACGGGCACAGATTCAAGCTTGTCCTTCTGTCTCTGGAAAAACATCAATCTCGACCTGGTTATCACCAGTTTCCCGGGCTTCCAGCGTTGGTTTACCACACCGCCTGTCGTCTCAAGAATAGCGTCAAAGCTTCGTTCGAATGAATCCGTCCGAAGGGCCTGCCTCAGCTTATCCACCTGCCACTCATGCCATTCAGCAACGGATGAAAAGATCTGACGGTTCATATCCAGATGGGTTTGGGAAGATTTTCCATACCGAATCCTGCCGTTGAGATCCATCCGACCTTTGCTGCCGCATAAACGGCAATGCCAGCTGTGCCAACCACTTTGGACGGCCAGTTCTTTTTCACAAGCCGGACATTGATGACAGACCAGGTGCAGTCCATACGCAGGTGCCAGTGTGCGATACGTTCCGTTGACAAGCTTCTGCCCTTCATACTCATTGTGCATCAGTTGATCTGTGATCAGCTGATGAATAGCATCTGCACTGTAGTCGGGAATTTGATCCGGAGTCAGCAGCACGCGCACAGAAGCGTGAATTGGTCCGAAACGCATACCGCTTTTCGACCATCGCGGCCAGGCCAGATAAGCACCTTGTTCTTTAACCAGAACAACCGTTGGTTTCGCTTTATAAATCAGCTTTGCCAGCGACACATCAATCGCCTGCGAACGACCGTCGATGGATCGCTGGCCTTCCGGATACAGAGCTATCCAGCCACCTCCGTGAAGAATACTCAGAATATTCCGGACAGATTGCATGTCTGTCCGGAACTGCGTTTTCGGAATGGCACCTAATCGCATGAGCAATGATTTTAGGGGATTCTTGCGGAAAAATTCTCGCGTCGCCAGAAAGTGGGCCTGTCGTGGTCGAATCGCAACGGCCATGATCAGCGGATCAAGGTAAGAAGGGTGGTTGCCGATCAGAACGACGGGTCCCTGAATATGGTTGACAGCAGGATCCACATCGATCCTTAAGCGGAATAGCAGATGCAGCAGAAAACCAGCCAGACGGGTCAGTGATCCGTATAACCAGCGGGAAGGTTCTTGTATCCGATCAGGGTTCTTTTGCTTCTTGATCATCGTCTATGCTCCATCCACCGGCTTCATCCCTTTCAGCGACAGCGAGATCCGACCCCTTGCACTGTCAACCGCTATGACACGGACCACGATGCTCTGTCCTGGTTTCAAGATGTCCAACGGATGTCGGACATATGAATCAGACAGTTCGGAAATATGGATCAGTCCATCCTGATGGACACCAATGTCGATAAACGCACCAAAATCAGCTACATTTCGTACGACTCCCTGAAGCGTCATCCCAGCCTTCAGATCTTTCATATCAAGGATATCACGACTAAAGGACACCGTTTCATCCAGCACACGCGGGTCGCGACCGGGCTTAGCCAGCGCGTCAAGCAGATCATCAAGTACGAATCGCTCAATCGACAACAGATGAGCCAGATCATCTCTGTCTTGCTGCGCCGCTTTCTTCGCCAGCTCAGGAGACGGTTCAAGTCCAAGTATCCGGCTGATTTCTTCCACCCAGTGATAGCTTTCCGGATGAACGGACGTGTTGTCTAGAAAAATACGAGATTCCGGGATTCGTAGAAAACCAGCGGCTTGCTGAAACGCTTTTGGACCGATCCCCGGCACATCTGTCAATTGCAGACGTGAAGAAAAGGAGCCGTGGGTTTCCCGATATTGAATAATTTTGAGCGCAGTGGATGCCTGCAGCCCTGAGATATATCCAAGTAAAGCTGCTGAAGCCGTATTTAAATTGACACCCACCTCATTCACACAATCTTCAACAACATTCTTCAGAGCTTCATCAAGCCTTTTCTGATTCATGTCGTGCTGATATTGTCCGACACCAATTGAACGCGGTTCTATTTTCACGAGTTCCGCCAGCGGATCCTGCAGGCGACGTGCGATCGAAACAGCACTCCTCAGAGAAACGTCATAATCGGGGAATTCTTTCGCACCGACGGATGAGGCTGAGTAGACACTGGCACCTGCCTCGTTGACAACAGACCACTGCACCGGCTCTTTGCATGCATCAAGCGTTTGTTTGACAAACAGCTCTGTTTCCCGCGAAGCTGTACCGTTGCCAATCGCAATCCTGTTAATCTCATACTTCTGAATCCAAGTCAGCAACTGTCGACCGGCTCGTTCAGTCTGATTCTGCGGTGGTGTCGGATAAATGACATCAACATGCAGCACCTGACCCGTCTGGTCGATGATTGCTACTTTGCATCCCGTCCGATACCCCGGGTCCAGCCCTATAATGCGAGCATCTTTCATCGGTTGCTGCATCAGGAGACTACGCAGATTAGCCGCAAAAACAACAATCGCCTGCTCCTCCGCCCGCTCGGTCAGCGATCGGCGAACGTCCGTTTCCAGCGACGGCTGGAGCAAGCGTTTCCAGGCATCTGCCAGCATTTGTTCCAGCCAGTCAGCTGCTGCAGATGGTTTGGTAATACACCGGCTGCGCAGCACAGATAAAACGGATTCGTCATCCAAAACCAGCCTCACCGATAGTTTGTCTTCACGTTCACCGCGGTTGATGGCCAGAATTCGATGCCCCGGTATTGTGGCAACTCGTTCTTCATATTGTGCGTACTGGTCATAGACTGATGATTCTTTCGACTTGCTTTTTGTTTTTATAACACCTGTCGTCAGCATCATTCTCCGAAGTCTTCGCCGAATCCAGGCATCGTCCGAAACGGTTTCAGCCAGAATGTCCATTGCGCCTTTAAAGGCTTCATCCGGCGTCTTGACTGTTTCATTTCCCTGGATTATCTGTAACGCGCAGTCCTCAAGCTGATTCACGTCGGCCGGCTCAGATAGGAGCAGATCGGCCAGTGGCTGCAGACCTGCATCACGTGCGCTGGTTGCACGGCTTTTTCGCTTGGGTCGAAAGGGTCTATAAATATCATCAACTTCCGCCCGTGTCACACAGTTTTGGATCGCCTGCTCCAGAACAGGTGTCAGAACCCCCTGATCATCGATCAGGCGGATGACCTCTGCCTGCCGTTCTTGAAGCAGGCGCAGACTGGTCAGTCGATCCGAGAACTTGCGCAGAACCTGGTCATCCATCTGATCTGTTTTCTCTTTACGATATCGCGCGATAAACGGGATGGTATTGCCGTCATCAAGCAAGGCCACGATCTGCCCGACGATTTGTTCAGAGATCGAAAATTCTTGTTTTAGCTGATTGATCAGATTCATTGAATTATTTCCATACTTCTTCCTGTTTTTTGTTAACAGAACAACAATTCATTCGTTTTTCGTCATATTATCATAACATATTCCATATATGATAAGAGACAGAACCTCTGGAGGTCAATAATAATGGCACGATACTGTTTCTATTGTGGTAAAGAACTTAAACGAGGTGCGAAGTGCGGCTGCCGCGCAACATCTCAGGAGCATCAGGAACCGGAAAAGCAACAACGACCTGCATCCCAGCGTGCGCAATCAGTTCAGGAGAAGCCGAAGCAGTCCTTCATCAAACGAATAATCGATTACTTTAATCCTTTTCAAAGGAAGGACCCGCAAAAAAATCGCTCTGGTGGCTCGCAACGCACGAACCGCACCAGCCGCTCCTCTTTTTTCCGGTCGCAAAAATCCACCAGGGGCCCTGTATCAAACCAGCCGCTGCTTCTATTTATCACACGCCCTGTTGATGCCATTCGGACGGTTCATTTGTCCGAACGCTCACAAACGACGGGGCTGATTCTGATCTTGAACGGAGTGCTGACGGGACTGTATTTCTATGCTGTATCTAAACAGCCTCAGTTTCGCTTGATTTATCAGATTGGCACAGAAACGGGAGCCGCAATTCCGATCAACAGCTGGCTGCTGCTCATCCAGGGTCTCGTCATCGGCATTGCTTCAGGTTTTTTAATGGCGCTCTTGTATCTGCTGGCAATCCGGTTCATTTTTCGCCAGTCTATACGGTACATATCATTGCTGAACGGCATCAGCCCGGCGTTAATCTACTCCGCGCTGTTCATCCTGGCATCAGTGCTGGTTTTACCGTCTTCCATCATCAGTGCACTTTTTACACTTGTGGCCGGTTTCGGGCTATCTGCGATTGCGCAGTATATAGCCGTCCGCCGGCTCACAAGCTTCAGTGATAACCGTTGTTTCATGCTGGTTGCTCTGGTCATGCTTTTTTACACCAGTCTGATGGCCTTGCTGCTTAACCAGATTCTCAATCTCGCAAAGGTTTAATTCTCCTGAGGAGGTGTCTGACCGGCGTCATTTGCTTCATCGGCGGATAACGTTGCCTCAGCCGCTTCACCCGTTTCTTTTCGCGTGATCTTGAGTTGGCTATCAACCACATCAAGCCAGGCAATATCGCCCTCATGAATGGTATCATCCAGCATCGCTTCCGAGAACCGGTCTTCGACTTGAGCCTGGATCAGACGGCGGAGGGGTCTTGCACCGTAGATCGGATCAAACCCGCGCTCTGCCAGCCACTCTTTTGCTGCCTGGGAAACTTCCAGCGTCAATCCCATATCGTTAACACGCTTATACAACGATGTCAGCATGATATCAACGATGCGCAGGATCGCCTCGCGGTCAAGCATCTTGAAGAAAATGATTTCATCGACGCGATTGATGAACTCCGGATTGAATGCTTTTTTCAATTCGTCCATCACACGTTCTCTCGCTTCCTCATAAGAACGACCGCCATACATGTTTTCGGATTTCTCTTTGCCGCTGGCCTCATCTGTGCTGGTAAAGCCGATTCGCCTTCCTGAAGGAGATGTCAGCAGACGGGCTCCGATGTTTGAAGTCATAATGATTATGGTGTTCTTAAAATCAACTGTCCGGCCTTGACCGTCTGTCAGGCGACCGTCTTCGAGAATCTGCAGCAGGGTATTAAATACATCCGGGTGAGCTTTTTCTATTTCGTCAAACAAGACGACCGAGTAGGGTCTCCGTCTTACTTTTTCTGTCAGCTGTCCGCCTTCCTCATATCCGACATAGCCAGGTGGTGATCCAATCAGCTTGGAGACGTCAAACTTTTCCATAAACTCAGACATATCGATACGAATCATCGCGTTCTCATCGCCGAACATCACTTCAGCCAGGGCGCGGGCTAACTCGGTCTTGCCAACACCGGTTGTGCCAAGAAAAATGAAAGAACCAGTCGGTCTTTTCGGATCTTTCAAGCCCAGCCGACCGCGTCGGATCGCTTTAGCGACTGAGCGGACGGCATCATCTTGACCGATGACACGCCTTTGGATCTCATCCTCAATCCGACGTAATTTCTCGTGGTCACTCTCGGTCAGTTTTCTGACTGGAATACCGGTCCAGCTGGCAACGATATCGGCAACAGCATCTCCTGTCAGTTGACGACTGGGATGTTCAGGATGTGCCTCCGTCTGCAGTTGTTCGAGATCTGTTGCCAGTTTTTGCTCTTTTTGCAGCATCTCAGCTGCCTCCTCAAAACGCTCCTCCTCAGCGGCTTTCTTTTTTTCTTCGCGGATTTGCTGCAGTGATTTTTTCAATTCGCGAACATCATCGGTTTCCGCGCTTTGAGACAAACGGAGCCTGGAAGCAGCTTCGTCGATCAGGTCAATTGCCTTATCGGGCAGAAAACGATCCGTTATGTAGCGGGTCGACAGGTGGACGGCTGTTTCGACAGCATCGTCTGTGATCGTTACAGCGTGATGGGCTTCATATTTTGGTTTTAACCCTTTCAGTATCTGTATAGCCTCATCCGGGCTTGGTTCGCCAATCTGAACCGGTTGAAAGCGTCGTTCCAGAGCAGCATCTTTCTCGATGTGTTTGCGATACTCGTCAATGGTTGTCGCCCCGATAATTTGCAGATCGCCGCGCGTCATCAGGGGTTTTAGAATATTAGCTGCATCCATGGCCCCTTCAGCACTGCCTGCACCAATAATCGTGTGAAGCTCATCAATGAACAGAATCACATCACCTGCTTTGACAGCTTCATCAAGTCCTTTTTTCAATCGCTCTTCAAATTCACCGCGATATTTTGAACCTGCCAGCATCGCAGCCAGATCAACTGAGACAATACGTTTTCCCTGCAGCGGTGACGGAACGTGATGACCTGCAATTTTTTGTGCCAGTCCTTCTGCTATCGCTGTTTTGCCGACACCGGGTTCTCCGATGAGGACAGGATTGTTTTTAGTCCTGCGGCATAGGATCTGCATCACACGTTCAATTTCATTCTCTCGTCCGATAATCGGATCAAACCGGTCTTCTGCTGCCATTGCGGTCAAGTCACGACCGAACTTATCCAACGAAGGCGTCTTTGTCTTACCCTGACTGGTCCCGTCACCAGAGCGACTACTTAAGTTCTGATTGATCTGTTCAATGTCCGGGTCCTGATTGGTTTGGGAAGTGCTGGAAGCATCCTGCTCAGCAGTCAGTCCTGAAAGCTGGCTGTAGAGATTCTTCGGATCGATTCCGGCAGCTCGAATAACTCGCAGCGCAACGCTGTCACCCTCACGGATGATACCCATCAGCAGATGTTCTGGCTCTATTACCTCCAGCTGCCGCCTCCTCGCCTCATAAGCAGCCAGTTCAACAACACGCCGGGTGCGCGGGGTAAACATGGACATGATTTTTTCGGCATCCAGAGATTCAGGTGCGTCGACTGTTTGAGGCTGCTTGGAATTCATCTGCGAAATAGCAAGTGTCACATGTTCTTGATTCAGCCCCTCTGCCCCAAGCAGCTGTGCGGCCAGGCTGTCGTCAACCGCAAGGATTCCGAACAGAACATGCTCCGTTCCAATATAATTCAGCGCGTAAGATCGTGCCGCCTGATAGGCGCTTCCAAGTACCGCTCCGCTTTTTTCTGAAAATCTCATCATCATTTCTTATCCCTCCGTCATCAATTCGTTGATCAGTCTGCTGTCTGGCTGTCTGACTTATTTTTTGTTTTTTTGTCCAACAGCGATCGAATGACTGCAGCTCGTTCCTGGTCTCTTTCATCAGGACTCATCAGCCGTCCTTTTGTTTTCTGAATACTCGCCGGTCCGATGGTTGCCTCAATTCTATTAATATCTGAGTGGTTCACGGAACAAATTAATTCCAGTGAAATACCTAATCTTAAATCCGATAGCAGCTGCTCTGCCTCCTGGGTCGACATAAGTCGGGCAGCTGTCAGAATTCCGTATGCCCGCATCACCCGATCTTCAATGATGGGACGCTGCTGACGGTACAGTTCCTGTCTCGCCTGCCGCTCCTGTTCAATCAGTTGCTGCAGCATGCTTTGCAGATCGTTGATCAGATCAGCCTCCGATATGCCAAGTGTCAGCTGGTTGCTGATCTGAAATAAATTTCCCTGGCTTTTGCTGTGTTCGCCGTAGCGGCCGCGCACTGCAAAATTCAATTTCTGCAGTCCCTCGACGGTACTCTTGATACGGCCTCCCAAC
>JAAYBY010000133.1 GCA_012729935.1 Clostridiaceae bacterium
GAGCGGGCTATAGCGCTGCTGCGAACGATAACCCGTGTTGATTCCGAAGCGGTTGATACGTGTCAATGCAAGGTCAGTTGATCACAGCCTGTTTATTTTGGGGCCGACTGTGCGATGTTCATCATGATTATTATTTAGCTGGGAGACAACACCAATCATGCAATTGATAAAAACGATCTGGGATTTCATCCAGAGTCAAATATTGGGAATGAAGTGGCTTAACGAAGCAGTCGGCGGACTGCTAGCAGCACTGGGACTTGATCTGGAAAACAGGTGGGTCGGCAGCCTGCATTTCTTTGTTTATGATGTCATAAAAATCACGATTCTACTCTGTTCGCTCATTTTTATCATCAGCTATATCCAGAGCTATTTCCCGCCGGAACGCAGCAAGAAGATACTTGGGCGATTCCGTGGTCTTGGTGCAAATACGATTGCTGCTTTACTGGGGACTGTTACACCCTTTTGCTCGTGTTCTTCTATCCCGTTATTTATCGGGTTTACATCAGCCGGGCTGCCGCTGGGTGTCACGTTTTCCTTTTTGATCTCCTCGCCGATGGTTGACCTTGGTTCACTGGTGCTGCTGATGAGTATTTTCGGACCAAAAGTGGCAGTCATTTATGTGATCGTGGGTCTTGTCATCGCGATTGCCGGCGGTACGTTGATCGAAAAGCTGAAAATGGAAAAGCATGTCGAGGAGTTCATTCTTACTGCGGGCCATGTTGATATCACGTCCCCGGAATTAACGATCAAAGACCGGCTGATCTATGCCTGGGAACAGATGCTCTCGACATTCAAGAAAGTCATGCCTTATGTATTGGTCGGTGTGGGTATCGGAGCGATCATTCACAACTGGATTCCGGAGCAATGGATTGAATCAGCTCTTGGAACCGGTAATCCCCTGGGTGTCGTCATTGCCACCATAATTGGTGTTCCGATGTATGCTGACATTTTTGGGACGATCCCGATCGCTGAAGCACTGTTTGCAAAAGGTGCCCAGCTGGGTGTTGTTCTTGCGTTCATGATGTCTGTTACAACGCTCTCGCTGCCTTCGATGATCATGCTTCGCAGAGCTGTCAAACCAAAGCTTCTGGCCGTTTTTATCGCCATCTGCACCGTCGGCATCATCCTGGTCGGTTATCTTTTCAATGTTTTTCAAGCATTCATTATTTAATGGAGGTACGTTATGTCAGAACAAGGCAGTCATTCAAAATTTCGCCCGCATCGATTATTTAAACTGAGTGAGCGAAAAAAGATAAGCAGACAGAAAATCGTGATTGACTATCTCTATTTGGATTTAAACACATGTGATCGCTGTATCGGCACGGATCAGGTGCTGGAAGAGGTCATACATGTCATTTCACCGGCATTTCAGATCGCCGGGTACGATATCTTATATAACAAGGTTGAGATGGAGACTGAGCCAATAGCAATCCGGAACGAATTCGTCTCGTCTCCTACGATTCGTGTCAACGGACAGGATATTTGCTTATCTGTTAAAGAAAGCAGTTGCGGCTGCTGCAGTGACATAAGCGGCACACCTGTCGATTGCCGGGTGTTTGAGTTTGAAGGCAGGGATTTTGATGTTCCGCCGAAAGAAATGATCGCAACAGCGATTTTTGAAGCTGTTTTTTCCGGAGTTGA
>JAAYBY010000134.1 GCA_012729935.1 Clostridiaceae bacterium
AGAAACAGGGAAAAGCTGCATACGATCGTCCGCGATATCTTTCGTTGCTTTAGCCAGACAGAAAATCGACTGCTTCGCCATTATCCGGTACTGGAGCGTAAGCTGCCGTCAGAGATATTTTTTATATCGTCACAGGATCTGGAAGATCTTTATCCGAATCTGGAGCCCAAGGAACGTGAAGATGCCATTTGCCGTGACAAAGGTGCTGTGTTTATAGAACAGATCGGCGCACCGCTGAAAAGCGGCCGTCCGCACGATGGTCGTGCGCCTGACTATGATGACTGGTCATTGAATGGCGACATCCTGTTCTGGTATCCTGTTCTTGAACGGTCGTTTGAAATATCATCTATGGGAATACGTGTCAATGCAGAGACAATGGGCAGTCAGCTTCGGTCAGCCAACTGCATGGAGCGGGCGCAGCAGGATTTCCATCAGATGGTGCTTAACAACGAACTGCCGCTAACCGTTGGCGGTGGTATCGGACAGTCAAGAATCTGCATGTATTTTCTTGACAAGGCACACATTGGAGAGGTGCAGGCGTCAGTCTGGCCGTCCAGCATGATCGAAGACTGCAGGGTTCATGGAATTGATCTGCTGTAGCAACGACGTCTGATATTCAGGTGATGATGAGACCCTACACGCGAATTCGAAAACGATTTCTTGTTGTGACAGTGATCATGATCTGTCTTGTGTTACTGCTGACTACACTGGTTTTGCTGGCCGGAACGCGTTTGTCCGGCAGAAGTGACCGGACTCGTTTTTCAATCCGGGAAAGCAGCCAAACAGCGGTCCAGCTGGGGGGAGGTATATCACTTTCCGAGCCGGAAAGCCCAAATCTCCTGCTGGATGCCTCGTTCGAACCGCTCATTTTTCGGCAAAGTCTCACGATTTACAGCGGCGATGAATCTACGCTGACCATTTCATCGGAAGAAGCAGGACAGCGACTGTATCCGGATGGATTTTTTACTGATGCGACAGCTCGTGTGCTTTCGCAGACAGATGACGGAATCATGCTCAAAAAAACGGCCCGTGTGTCCCGATACGGTATCAATCGTGTTGGTGTCTTTCAGCCTGTTCAGATTTCAGGGGACTTGTCACCAGGTCAGTCCTTTCTTGATTTTGCCGGTCAGGGTGATCTGTCGGTAGGTGTTGGTGAACGCGGATTACTGGTCCGTACCATTGCCAGCCAGTCAGCTGAAATAATTGAAACAGGTTTGACGGATGATCTGACAGGTGTCAGTGCGAATAAACAATGGTTTGCAGCTTGTAGTCAGTCAGGCGATTTTCTGTTTTCGGAAAACGGCCGGGACTGGTCCTTTTCGTCGGCTGGTCAAGTGCTCCCGCTGCGCGCCGTTGCCATATCTGACGAATCGACAGTGGTCGCTGTGGGCGATCGCGGCAGCCTTGCCGTTGGAGAGCCGGAGAGAATGTCAGTGCTTAGGCCATTCACCCAGGCTGATTTGACAGATGTTGCCAGCAACCAGTCGATTTTTGTGGTCGTTGGTAAAAACAACACAATCATGACCTCTCAGAACGGTCTTGTCTGGCGACAGGTACAGACGGAGCATTCAGATGACTGGATGGCTGTTGATTTTCGTGACGGCCGCTTTATTGTCGCAGGAGGATCAGGTGTCATTCTGGCCAGTGATGACGGTATCAGCTTTCAGATGATCTCCCGTATGGAAGAGCAATCCTGCCGGGATGTTGTGATACTGTCCCGTCAGCAGATGATTGTCCTCAATGAAGCAGGAGATTTTTTAATCTCCAATGACGGCGGTCAAAACTGGCAGCAATCGGGTATCGATACTGGCATGACAAGCCGCGTTATCGCACTTGCAGGGAAAGACACGATTCTCAGCGCGGATCAGACAGGACAGATCGGATTGGCTCAGCTGGTTGCAGAAATAACGCTTGACAGTCCGCTCAGAGAAGGTCAGTTTCATTCGGGAGATGTCATTTTCCTTGAGAAAAGCAGTCTGTCTGTGCCGGAGGGATTTCTCGATGATCCGGGCAGGGCGTCGGAACACAGTCCATGGATTTTTTACGGATCCGGAGACAGTTATCGCACAGATGCTGAGTTTGCGCCTCACGCGGGTCAAGCGAGTCTGTTACTGCAATCTGATGGTGATTCTGATCAGCCGGCGATCATTTCACAGAAACTGGATTTGAATCAACTTGAAGATTTCAGACCGAATGAAGTACTTCAACTTTCGGTCTGGATGAAGCAGGATGGCGTAGCAGATCGTTCTACCGATATCTGGCTGTCCGGACCGTTTGGCCAGATTGGAACAACTGTTGCCAATGTTGGCAGTACATGGAAAAAGTATACCTATGCTTTTGTCGTACCAGA
>JAAYBY010000135.1 GCA_012729935.1 Clostridiaceae bacterium
ATCACAAAAAACGATATGCCATTAAGCGGCCTGGAAAGATAAAACCCCTTGATTTCTCAAGGAGTTCTCTGGTGGTCGCAACAGGACTCGAACCTGTGACCCCCGCGATGTGAACACGGTGCTCTGGCTATGTGGTACAAAAGATCGAATATGAACCGAGAAAGCATTGCATGGAATACTCGGAAGACTGATCGGTAACTAGGTCGTACCTGAGAAAGAAGTCGCTCAAATCGCTCGACAAACAGGCAGCGTGACATGGTAAGCAGAGTTCAAAGTTGCAAACTCGATTTGATAGTACCCACAAATACCACGAGAGAATCACTGGACACACTAATAAAAACGTGTATAATACTAAAATAGAGGCATCCATTAGTAATAATATAATTGGAGGAGGATAGTATAATGGGAAAGAAGTTTAACTGGCTTGGTGCGGATCATATCGGCATGGTGGTTAAAGATCTTAAAATATCTAAAAAGTTCTATACAGAAGTGTTGGGTATGGAGCTGGTGTGGGAAGATGCAGTAGAATGCCCCACTGGCTTAATTTATACTTGCTTTGTGAAGCGCGGTAATTTGATTATTGATCTTGAACAGATGCCCGCTTGGGATCCCACGCTGAAGGATGGCTTTATAGGTCATATTGCATTTGAGGTTGATGACTATGAGGCCGCGGAAGCTTATCTGAAGGAACAGGGCTGTAAGTTTGATAATGCTGAGTCTACCTATGCAGCTGGCGTTTATGACACCGGCGTGCGTTTTAATTTTTTCCGCGGCCCAGATGGTGAAATGCTGGAATTGTTTAAGGTCTATTATCCCGATAAATTGTCCGATTATCACAAGACACTGTTGACGAAGATTGCACCAATGTAATTAAAACAGACGCGAAACCTTAGAAGTATTTTAATCGATCCCTTCTCATATAACACAAGGGGAAATTACTATTCTTTTTTACATGATGGTTGCTGCAAAGAGGTTGTTGTAGCCATCATTATTTTTTGGATGAGAAACTTATGCCTACACCGTCGAAAGCATTCTCTGTAGATGTAAATATTATAGAGAAAACGGAAAAATCACTACCACACATCAAAGAGTACTGGATAGAAGTCATAAGATTAATCTGGGCCTTGTTTTCCATTCTGCAATATATGGTGACTTGGATACCAAATGGTCTTATGAAATAGTTGCTCGGTTGGCATGATTAGCTTATTGTGAATTACATTCTTTGAGGATATCTTATCGCAACTAAAAACCCGGATAGCAATCGCTACCCGGGTCGACAAAGCGCTGAATCAGAGACTACTTGCCGGCTTCTTTGGCTAATTCAGAGGTAAAGGTATAGTTAGCAGCGTCCTCAGCAACGCGTACCTTGTCTTCGTCGTTCATACCGTTGAGCACGAACTCATTTGTGTAAACTTTAGCGGGATCAATCGTCTCGGAAATGATACCGGAGGTCACGCAAGCTTCCTGATTCAAATTCCATTTATCTTCGAAGAATAAGCCAGTGGGGTTCGACATAGACTGGAAATCCTCTTCAGTCACGCCATAGGACTGTATCTTCAGAGATTTCTGAACAGCAACAGCACCATCCCAGTCAACGGTGGATGCCAGAGCAGGAAAACGGTTGAGTACAATGTCAGCAGCGGCTTCGGGATTCTGAGCAACGAAATAGGTACCCATCTGAATTCCCTTCACAAAACCCTGAACAATATCCTTCCGGTTCGCGTAGGAATCTAGAGAGCAGATGAAGCTGTTTGCGCTGTTTTTCAGTACTTCGTTTCCATCGATATAGTTGAAGTCATAACCCTGAGCCTGGAGCAGATAAATCTCATCCAGCCAAGTAAATAGGGCGTCAATCTTACCTGCTTCAACTTGCACATATCGGTTTTCGCCGGCAACGATGTATTCAATATCCTTTACCCCAGCTGCATCCAGTAGCGGTTGTGCCAGTGCTTCCCAAGAAGCATCACCTAGGGCAATAGTCTTGCCGTTCAGGTCTTCCCAAGTGTTAATACCCGCATTCGTCAGCGCGGAGAAACCAAAGATATTCCAAGCGCCATACTGCTCGACTGCGATAATCGGAAGACCAGCTTCGATAGCTGCCAGGATAGCGGACGGAGCGGGGACGGCAAAGTCATATTGACCGACAGCGACCATCTGAGTATCGGTACCGGTAGCTTCTTCAACGGTAACTGTTAGGCCATTCTCTGCGAAATAGCCCATGTCTTCAGCAGCATAGATAATTGTATCGACAAGAGTCTCGACGGAGCGTGGCA
>JAAYBY010000136.1 GCA_012729935.1 Clostridiaceae bacterium
GATGCCTGCGTGAGATGCCTGTTTTTTGCTGACCGCAGAAAATACCCGCCATCGACCAGGCGAGATATCCGTTAAAAAAATAAGCTGGGAAAATCATGATCGGTACTAATCCCAGTTTTTCACCCAGTAGCTCCGTGTAGACAAATCGTCCAAAAGGGATGCCGGTTGATATGCTAAACGACTCAAGCAGCCAGGCTATCAATGTGGTAATGCAAAAAAACAGGATCATTTTATAGAGTCCATAACGGTACCAACCATGCGTACAGGCAAAAAGCATGAGAAATATGCCGCCATACCAGTACATCTGTGAATCACTCACCGGTACGTAGCCAATAGAAAAGAAGATAAACAGAGCTGCATTGACCAAAACAGATGCAAACAGAATCTGCTTCATGTGTTTTACCAGTCCTGATGGCATCTGATTCAAATCATGATCCCTCTTATTTTCTGAAAGATGATAACCAGTGTGCTTTTGATTTAGAATAGACTGGCTCTTAATACGGATAGCCAGTTGATAGGTTTATTCTACTGAGTCGCGCATGGTTAAGCAACCAACGATCTCAATTTTTCACTTGAATGACGGCAATAGACTTGCAGCCCTTCTCTCAGACCCGAATAAGCTTTTCGATCGAGTTTATGTTTCTCACCACAGCTTTGAAAGAATGCTTTCCTGATATGAAAACTGATGCAAGTAACAAAAACAGCTGCCACACAAGAACTGCATGACAGCTGTTAAATTTAGATGATTTTGAAATAGTTTAGTCAACCATTCAATCAATCAACATGCTTTCCATTTGCCAGCCTGATTCTAATTGAAATCGCCAGGGCCAAACCAGCCAGAACGATCATCAGATACGGGATGACTGGAGCTGATTCACCTGTTTTGGGCAAAGTTTCGCCGTCTCCATCACTTGCTTCACTTGACTCTTCAGTGGATTCTTCTGTCGGACTGGTTTCTGTTGTCTCAGTTGCGCTGGTTTCACTTGTTCCTTCTGTTGCACTGGTCTCTGTTGTTTCTTCCGGAACTTCATCTTCAAGAGCGAGAACCGTAAATGTACTAAATCTGTTGACAGTAATCTGGATACCCTTGCCATCGCCAAAATCAACGACTGTGCCGGGCACCAAGACCTCTTCGCCGTCAGAATGCTCTACATACACGTAGTAGATCTCACCTTCATCATAATCTGCCAGAGGTATTATCAGTGATACCTCGACATTATAAATGTCGCTTGTGACGATCAGTGGCAAGCCAATAACAACAATTTCTTTTCCTGTCAAATCTGTATTAATGTCTGCTGCGGCCATTAGATCTGCCAGTTCCTCAATAGTCGGAGCTTCTGAATTTGTACTCGGATTAACGATGAATTCAAGATCAGTTTCAGAAGTGATGGCTCCAAGATCTTCTGCCGCGATAGATATTCGACCGAACGGAGTCTCAATCTCGAGATCCATTTTATTCTGATCAAGGTATTGTATTAGCTCGATTGGAACGATAACATTGATTTCTTCCTGATTATTGTCTGCAACTGTCAAAGTGACAGATTCTCCAGGTTCGATTGTTATTGTATCTGGACCTTCTTCTGAGAATGGCAATTCAAGATCTGGTCCAGTTGTGCTATTTACAAGAATGACAGTTGAATAATTTGTCCCGTTTGGCCAAGTATTCTGCCAAATCAGGCTGTCAATAAGATTCTCAACAGCATTATCAACCGTACTGACGCCCGTAATTTTTACATAATCGGCGTCAACTGGTGCTGAGTTATCATTTGGTTCGAATGTGTTGCCAATTACTGAAAGCGCTGTCTCTGCATCTACCGGATCAAAATTAATCCTTATCGCTCTACCGCCATCCGCATCTCTATTTTGGTCCCAATTAATCAACGTGTTACCAGTAATAGTTACGTCAGGTCCTGCAGATACTCCGACTACTTGAATCGAATTATGATCAGTATTTTCAACATGGTTACTCTCAATTACA
>JAAYBY010000137.1 GCA_012729935.1 Clostridiaceae bacterium
CGTTCATAGAATCCGGCGAGCCGCGATCCAAGATAAGCCGGATAACCTTCTTCACCCGGCATTTCCTCCAGTCGACCGGACATTTCGCGAAGCGCTTCTGCCCAGCGGGACGTCGAATCGGCCATAATGGAAACAGAATAACCCATGTCACGAAAATATTCAGCAATGGTGATGCCGGTATAGATCGACGCTTCGCGTGCAGCCACCGGCATGTCCGATGTATTGGCGATCAGAATCGTGCGCTTCATCAAGGATTCTCCGGATCTCGGGTCAACGATCTCCGGGAATTCCATCAAAACGTCGGTCATCTCATTGCCGCGTTCGCCGCAGCCGATATAGACAACGATGTCTGATTCAGCCCATTTGGCCAGCTGATGCTGAACCACTGTTTTGCCGCTGCCGAAAGGGCCGGGAATCGTCGCCGTTCCGCCTCGGGCAACCGGGAAAAATGTGTCGATTGAACGCTGACCGGTGATCAGTGGTGTGTCCGGAGCCAATTTTTCACTAAATGGCCGGCCTCGACGCACCGGCCACTTCTGCAACATCGTAAGCGATAAATCTGAACCATCCGGTTGTTTCAGGACGCAAACTGTCTCATCGACTGTCATCAATCCTGAACGAGTCGACACAACAGTTCCTCCCAGTCCCGGCGGTACCATGATACGGTGTTCCACCAGCGCAGTCTCGCGGACTGTTCCGATGATATCTCCGGCGATGCACTGCTGCCCTTCTTGAACGCCGGGTTCAAAATGCCATTTTTTCGCGCGGTCGATTGAGTCCGCTGAAACACCTCTGGCGATATTATTACCGGCAATCTTGACCAATCGGTCCAATGGGCGCTGTATACCGTCAAAAATTTGACCGATCAGGCCAGGTGCCAGTTCGACTGACAGTGGTGCGCCTTCAGATTCAACCGGTTCACCCGGGCCTAATCCGCTCGTTTCTTCATACACCTGGATTGATGCACGATCTCCGTGCATCTCGATGATTTCACCGATCAGACGTTTATCAGAAACCCGGACAACGTCAAAAAGATTTGCATCACGCATCCCCTCTGCTATTACGAGTGGACCGGATACTTTGACAATCGTGCCTTTACTTTGTGTGCTCATGGACAATGACTCCTCTTATATGTTACCCATTCCGGTATGTTTCGCTTATTCAACGTCCCGTTCAAACAGATCGATACCAACTGCCCGACGCACAGACTCCTGGATCTGCCGCATGCCAAATCCGGTTGATCCCTCCATCGAAGGAATTGGTATGATCGCCGGTAATTTATTGACTCTTAACGTTTTAAGATAATCTTCATTTTTTTCGGCAATCGTTTCGGTCAAAAATATCACCGCATATTGTTTCTGGATCAGTTCGCTGATGGCAGCTTGTGCTCCGGACGCATCGCCCAGTTCGACAACGGTCATACCAATTGCCCGATAGCCGATCACACTATCGCGATCACCCAGAACTGCTACTTGATTCATTTCAGGTCACCTCCATGGCAGATAACTGTCACGCACCAGTTCTCTAGCGCGAGCTGGCGGCAACCCGTTTCTGAGACAGGTTAAAACAACGCGAATATTCTTAATCTCAAGTTGTCTGGCCAGAACAAAAGCCAGCGGTATTTCAGGACCGCTTGTTATCTGTCTCGCCTCACGGATTTTTTCCATCAGGATATTATCCGACATCCGGCCTATTTCGGCTTTGTCCCCGGTCTTGGTGTCCGGCTGAGCCAGCTGAACCAGAGTCGAATACGGAGTATGCCTGTATATAAGAAGGATTGATTCCTCATCCTGATCGTACAGTGGTAATATCTCTTTTTCTGCGATCAGACCGCCTGGCAGCAATGCTTTCTTGAGTATATCAGAACCCATGCGCAGGTTTCTGGCGCGTATGAGCATGTCCAGATTGATTAAATCGGTTTTGATCTGCAGATAATCACAGAAAAATACATTGTCAGTCATCTTTGCCAGATGATGCGCTTCACGCCAGGCTACCTGGTCCAGATAGAGATCGATATCGCTCAATTCATAGCGGATCAAATATCGCCTGACTGCCTCGACCGCTGCCTGATAGATCCACTCCGGCAGACCCTCAGGTTGATGCTGGGCGATTTGGCGATAAAGTACGGCCGGTTCAACTGCCGCAGGTAACAAAGCATGACGAACATCTGTTCCGATAGGCGGCAGGCCGTCAATACCCATAAAATCCGGCAAAAGCGATTTTTCTTCGTTCTCTTCCTGCATCATATCCGGATGGTCATCCCGACTGCCTGCAATCCAGATCGCCAATAGTTTTTTTAGAACCAGCTTGAGGTTGTGGGCATCATTAAACGCTAAAAAAACATCCGCATAATCCGATTGCGGCATCATCTTCATGAACCATTCAAGGATGGCAATGCTTTCCGCACGCAAACGCTCTTCCGGGCCGTCATCGGCCGGATATCCGGCTTCTGACAACACCCGATCGACATCCTCCATCTGACGGGCTTCAAAAAGCCGGTTCATCTGTGCTCGATCGAGAAGCTTTAACTCCAGGGCACGAACCAGTCCGCTGATGTACAGATACCGATCATTCCGCTGCTTGTGATCACGCTTCCTGCCCGGCTCAGTTTCGATATGTTGGACTTCCATGTATCTGCTGTCTGTCATTATTCTGTCCCAGCTGATTTTTTCGAATCAAACAAAACGTCCGCCGCCAGCTTAATCCATTTCGAGCGATTGTTTTTCAATAAGGTTTCAAACGTCAAATTTTCTTCGATCAAATTTTGCCTGATAATCAGGCCGCCGGCAAACGATCCCGGCTGAGGATCGACTGACATCGTACCGCCACAACTCTTTACCAGCAGCTCACCGAGGACTCTGTCTGGTTCATTGAGGACGATCTGTCCGCGGTCAAGGCCGGATTGTCGAATCAGTCTTGTGTAGAATGCTTCCTTTTCCGATAGAGACAGCTGTTGCAAAGATCCCAGCGTCTGGTCAAGCACCTTCTCAATCAGACTCTGTCGTGCACCAAGAATTGTTTTACGCTGTTCCAGCGCAGTCAGACTCTCGGCTCTGTTCAGCAGGACGTCAGCACTTGATTCAGCAGATTTCTGCGCATCACTCAGGATTTTTTCGCATTCAGCCTGACTTTGCTTCATCATATCGGAAATGACCTTTTCTGACTGCCGTTCGATTTCATGCGTCTCTTCACGAGCATCAGCCAAGATTCTTTTCTTAATTGCATCTAATCCTTCCAAAGCGTTGCCCCTCCCCGGTTTCAAGCATCCAAAATTTCAATTTGACGGTGACCATTAAGCGATGCTGAAAATCGACAAAACAGAAGCCAGCAAAGCCAGAATGGCATATGTTTCGACCATAGCAGCCATAACCAAAGCTTTTGATTGTTCTTCCGGACGTTTGGCGACCAGGCTGACCCCGGCGACAGATACGAGTCCTTGATAAACCGCCGAAAAATAGCCAACAATCGCAATCGGAAGGATTGCAACAAAATAGGCGAGACCATTTTGCCAAGTTAAATCTGCCTGTCCGCCCAGTAACCCGGATTGCTGAAGCACCATAAACCAGGTTAACAGACCGTAAATTCCCTGTGTACCAGGTAAAGCCTGCAGAATCAGGAGTTTACCAAACTTACTCGGGTCTTCGGTCAATACTCCGGCTGCAACTTGTCCTACATGACCAACGGCTTTTGCTGATCCAATGCCTGGCAGCAGAGCAGCAAGCGCGCCGGCCAGCAGTGTTAAAATAACTCCAAGATTTTCTAGAAATGGCATTGATTTATCCTCCCGATTTTTCAATCATTTTGCGACATGTTTGTTTGGTTACCAGATTCCATTGTGGTTTTTCTGATCGATACATAGCGCGTTTTCATGCGAAGCGGTTCCCACATATGGCCGCCACCCTCATAAAACTTATTAAAAAACTCAACATAATGCAGTCGACAGGTATGGACATACGCCGACAGGCTTGATAAGGCAAGATTCAGCGTGTGTCCTGCAATCGCGACAATTATGAATACTAAAAATCCGATCCATGTCGGTCCAACCATGAAACCGAGCAAATTGACGACCATGGCTATAACGCTGGTTGCCAGCACCAGGGCAAGGATACGTGTATAAGACAGGATATCGCTGAAATAGCTTGTTATGTCGTAAAGGGACATGATCCCTTTGAGCAGCCGCATAATCGGATTTTTGGCTCCGCGTCCGCCAAACAAAATCAGAATCGCAGCTCCGGCAATGACCAGAACGAGCCCGATCTGACCGCCCCAACCCGCGAGAAGCAACCCGCCGCCCGCCATAATCAAATACCAGGGAACGATATCGAGTACGGCATCAATGGCGCGTCCTGATCGAATAAGAATGTGGATTTTAACGGCCATCCCGGCAAACAAATGAATAACTCCGAAAATCATACTCCAGATCATCAGTTTTGTGGCATCATCCATCGGATTAAACCAGATTGCTTTCGGGATGATTCTGTTCTGCGATAGAATCGGTATCATGTCACCAAAGAAGCTGCCGAACATGAACCCCCAGAAAATAGAAGAAAGGCCGCACAAAAAGAGCATGGTGATCATCTGGCTTCTCTTGTTGAATTTCCAGATCATCAGAGCGCAAAATCCGGAAAGGAGAAGTCCATAACCGATATCTGATAACATCAATCCAAAAAACAAAAAGAAAAAGGGAGCCAGTATCGGCGTCGGATCACCTTCTTGAACCGTAGGTGCGCTAAACATCGTCACAATCGATTCAAAGGATCTGACAAACCGGTTGTTTTCAAGCAAAACAGGGTATGTCTCATTTTTCAGCGGCGGGCGATTTTCTATCGCTACCATGTAATGGCTGGTCAGTTTTGAACGCACTTTATTAACCAGTCGCGACGGGATCCAGCCGGTCAGCCAGAATGTGTTCCTGCTAAACGGAATTGAAGCAATTGCCTCCTGACGATCACGGCGAATCTGGAGAAGATCATGCAGCAGTTCGAAATCAGGTCCATGTTCGGCTAACTGCAGGTTTTCTTCGTCGATCCGGTCTATTTCATTTTCTATATCAAGCAAATCCTGTTGCAGCCGATCAAGCTGCTGTTGCGGTGTTCCTGTTGCCTCAAGTTCAGGAAGTTTGTTGAAATCGAGTGATCTCAAAACATTCTGGACCTGCTCAGAACGTGAACGAAGCGTAGCAACCACGCAGCGGACACCTTCTTCATCCTCCGTAATAACCTCAACCAGGCTTTCCGGAACCTCTTGTGCCAGCCGCTCTCGCAGTTCATTGACAACCTCCGGTGACTCCAGACTGCCCAAGAAGATCTGGACCAGTCGGGTTCCTTTATCTGAGAGATCCAGTTCGAGAGAACGCCATGGTTTAAG